>JAFWXL010000001.1 GCA_017545905.1 Clostridia bacterium
CCAGCCGCTGAACCAAGGATCCTGGGTCGGGAAATAATCATTGTTGTCTCCGGCGTAAGAGATCGTTGCGGTACCGATCTGTTTGTTCCCTCTCCCAAGCGCCCGCAGACAGGCTCAGGGGTTCAGTAGCTTCATAATGTGGCCCTGCGGCAAAGCTTAGGCAGGGTCATGGCCCGCTAATTGACGCCGGGATCCGGGGCAGCGGGATCCCCGGGCCGACGCGCAGCCAGATTAGGCCGCGAAAGCGTATTCGCTATTGTCAGTTAATATTTAATTCCCGCTTTTAACGTGGCGCGGGGCCACGGCTCGCTTACCTGACCGCCCACGATCCCGTCGAAACCAGTACACCCCCACGGCCTGTGGCCGCCTCCACTTCCGACGCGGTTTTGCGCAAAGCTCACTTGGCGGCCGAGGCCGTAAGTCTGTCATGCGCTCATCGTCGAGGGTAAGCGTCCCAGTGCAAAGAAGTTTATGTCAAAGCCGAAGCTCTGCATACCGGATTCTGACGATCCATTGGATCAGTCGTATTTGTTGTTGCTTCTCAGCGCGCGCGCCATCTCGCGCTTGGTGTCGCGCTCAGCGATGGAATCGCGCTTGTCGTGGAGCTTTTTGCCCTTGCACACGCCCAGCTCCATTTTGAATCTTCCGTCCTTGAGATACACCTGCAGCGGAATGAGCGAATAGCCCATCTTGCCCGCCTCCTGCGCCAGATGGCGGATCTGGCTCTTGTGCGCCAGCAGCTTCTTTTGCCTGAGCGGATCGGTGTTGAAGATGTTGCCCTGTTCGTACGGGCTGATATGCATGCCGCATACCAGCAGCTCGCCGTCCTTGACGATGGCAAAACTCTCCTTGAGGTTCATGCGTCCCTGACGCATGCTCTTGACCTCTGTGCCGTGCAGCTCCATGCCGCATTCCAGCCGTTCCTCGACGAAGTAATCGTGGAACGCTTTTTTATTCTGCGCCATGGGCTTGATGCCCTTTGCACGCGCCATGCGATTACCTCCCCTGCAATTTCGCTGTATTTGATAGTATAGCACAAATCGCGCCGCGATTGCAAGTTTACGCCCCTCAATGTTTGCAAAAAGGAAAAACATGAAGAACATGTGAGATTTCCACTTTCAAAATTAGATGATTTGCATTATAATTGGTATAGGTAATCGTATGCCCTTTTGCTCTGAAGCTATCGGCATATGCGCAATTCCAAGCAATTGAATGAAAATCGGAGGATTGATGACCATGACCTATCGCGAGCAGTACGAAGCCTGGCTGCGCGACTTTGCGGACGATGCCGCAACTGTCGAAGAGCTCAAGGCGCTTGAAGGCAACGAGAAGGAAATCGAAGACCGCTTCTATACCGAGCTGTCCTTCGGTACCGCCGGCATGCGCGGCGTGCTCGGCGCGGGCACCAACCGCATGAACCTGTACAATGTCCGCCGTGCGACCAAGGGCTTCGCCGACTACATCAACAGCCAGGATCCGGAATACGCCAAGCGCGGCGTCGTCATCGCATACGACTCCCGCCGCATGAGCCCGGAATTCGCCAAGGCCGCTGCGCTCGTTCTGTGCAACGAGGGCATCAATGTCTGCCTGTTTGACGAGCTGCGCCCGGTTCCGGTTCTGTCCTACGCCGTTCGCCACCTGCATGCCATCGCCGGTATCGTCATCACCGCCAGCCATAATCCGCCGCAGTACAACGGCTACAAGGTGTACTGGGAGGACGGCGCGCAGATGCCGCCGGAGTACGCCGATCAGGTGCTCAAGATGATCCGCGCCTGCAGGTATCAGGACGCCGTGGAGATGGACGAGGCGAAGGCGCTGGAGAGCGGCCTGCTCAAGATCATCGGCAAGAAGGAAATCGACGACGATTACATCGCCGACGTCAAGACCCTGTCCGTTCAGCCGGAGCTGATGAAGACCGCCGGCAAGGAGCTCAAGATCGTCTACACCCCGCTGCACGGCTCCGGCAACAAGCCTGTTCGCCGCATCCTCGCGGAAATCGGCATCGAGAACGTTTACATCGTCAAGGAGCAGGAGCTCCCGGATCCGAACTTCTCCACCATCAAGGTGCCGAATCCGGAAGATCCGGCCGCTTTCGCCATGGCGATGAAGCTGGCTGACGAAGTCGGCGCGGACTGCATCTTCGGCACTGACCCGGACTGCGACCGCGTGGGCATCGCCGTCAAGGATACCGAGGGCAAGTACTACCTGATGAGCGGCAACCAGATCGGCTGCGTGCTGCTGTACTACATCCTCAAGAGCCGCGAGGCGCTGGGCACCATCCCGGCCGACGGCGCTGTGGTCAAGTCCGTCGTCTCCACCGAGCTGGCG
>JAFWXL010000085.1 GCA_017545905.1 Clostridia bacterium
GAGGATGACGACGAAGACGATGACGACGACGATGAGGATGACGAAGCCCTGATCGAGTACGAGTGCCCGCACTGCGGCACGGTCATCTTCTTTGACGAAGAAGCCTTCGATATGGAACAGGAACACCTTTGTCCGAATTGCGGCCGCATGGTCTTTGATGAGGACGAAAACGACGGGGACGACGAGTAATCGCCGCCTGGGATAAGAGTCATGAGGGGACTGATGCGGACGACGCGCTTGCTTGCGCATCATCCGCACAGCCCCCTTTTCTTCTTCTGGATACGTATGCCAATTGTGTGCAGGCATGCGCGCAGGACCAAAGGATTATGCTATGAAAAAGATCATTTCTGTTATGATTCTGGCCGCTATGCTGTGCGCCGCGCTGCCTGCGCTGGCGCAGGAGATTCTCTATACAGGCTCGGTCAGCAAAACGATGACGATACGGGAGAAGAAATCCACCTCTGCCAGAAAGCTGGACAGCGTGGAAGAGGGTGAAACCATCTACATTCTGGATTACGGCAAGGAATGGACCAGAGTGGAAAAGAATGGCAAGACCGGCTATGTGCTCTCCAAGAATGTCGTCGATCTGGCGCTTGCAGGCGGGTATGACGATGCGGCCCGCGCGAAGTATCTGGGCGTGGCCTCCAAGGCGCTCACCATCCGCCAGAAGCAGGACAAGGCTGCGCTGAAAATGCAGACGCTTGAGGCGGGTGAAACCGTATACATTCTGGAGCTGGGCAAAAACTGGCATCATGTTGTGAAAAACGGTATTGAGGGCTATGTGCTGGCCGATCCGGTCACGGGGCTGCAGGGCGCCAGCGAGGATATCGCGGTGCCGGATGAATTTGTCACTGCGCCGGCATTTCAGGCGTATTATTCCGCCATGGCCGATGTCAATCTCTCCATCCGCCGCGACCCGAACGAGAATTCCCGCCTGATGGGCACCGTCTATCAGGACGAATACGTGGATGTGATGAGCACGGACGGGAAGTGGGCGCATGTGCGCAAGGGCGATGCTGAGGGCTATGTCCGCGCGGATCACCTGCGCTATTACAAGCGCTACGATCCGTACGGCCCGTTCATTCCTGGCACGGTCTGGTATCCGTACGCCGCGCATGTGCTGGCAGAGACGACCGTGTATGACCATGCGACCGGCGGAGAACTGTGCACGGTGGTTCCGGGCTCGATCATGGCGGTCAGCGCGCTTGCTGATGACATGTCCGTGACCCTGCCCTATGACCGCATCACGGGCAGGATTGTTTCCACGGCCAATCTGGATCTGGAGCCGGTCAGGCTCTGGCCGGAGGCGCAGGCCGGCGATCTGATCGCCGTGTTTTCTACTTATTATGATCCCATTCAGGAAACGCAGGAACAGGTGGGCCGTCTGCACAACATCATGCAGGGCGTGGAGCGGCTCAACAATGTGATCATCCCTGCGGGCGAGAAATTCTATTTCAACGACTACTGCGCGCCCTATACGCTGTCCAACGGCTATCAGGAAGGCCCGATCATCAACTATGTCTCCAGTGATAAGCTGGGCTATGGCGGCGGCATCTGTCAGGTATCGACTACGCTGTACAATGCGATTCTGCAGATTCCTATCGAGGTGATCAAGCAGCAGGTGCATTCTTCCTACGGTATCGAATATGCACCGCTTGATTTTGACGCGGCGGTTGGCAACGGCAATATCGATCTTCGCCTGCGCAATGTGCTGCCCTATGATGTGCGCCTTGTTCTGCAGGCGCAGGAGGGTGTGCTGACGGTGCTGGTTTACAGGGCGAGCTGATGAAGAAAAGCATATGTGCAGCCGTGCTGCTTTTGCTGCTGCTGATCGCCTGTGCGTGCCCGGCGGAAGAGGCGGAGAATGAAACGGCGCTGTATTACGGTTATATCGGCAAGAAGATGGACGTCCATCGCTGGGGTGATAATGATTCCTCCGTTCTTGGCGTCATCGAGGCGGGCCGCACGGTGGATGTTTACAACAAGGGCCGCACGTGGACGCGTATCGATTTTGACGGTCAGCAGGGCTATGTGCTCACCAAATATGTGGAGCGCGTGCAGCGCAAGGATCCATTTCAGGGGCCGATGCCGGGCACGAGCAAGCACGTCGCGGTGGGCTATGTGCTCCGGGATACTTCTTTCAAGCCGGAGGGATACAGGTACCCCATCGAGGTGAGCGAAGGCTCATGGCTTTCTATTGAGCGCATCCAGGATGACCGCGCATACTTTCCCTACAGGCGAGAGCCGGACGATGTGAGCGTCAAAACGGAGAATCTCAGAATTTACGATTTTGTGCCGTGGGATCAGGCGCAGCCGGGCGATCTGCTCTATGCGTTCACAACGTTTTTCACCACAAGCCTGAATAAGGAAGGAAACGCTGGCCGCCTGCACAATATTGCGCTGGCGGCGCAGCGCCTGACCAGCATCCGCGTAAAGCCCGGAGATACGTTTTCCTTCAATGCTGTCTGCGGGCCGTATACGAAGGAAAATGGATACCGGTCTGCGCCGATTTTGTCGGGCGAGAGCGAGATGGGTTACGGCGGCGGCGTGTGTCAGGTCTGCTCGACATTTTACAACATCGTGCTGCGCGTGCCGATGGTCATTGAGGAGATGAACTGGCATTCGCAGGGCGGTGGGAGCTATCTGCCGGCCGGCTTTGATGCAACTGTGGGCACGAACAGCGATCT
Organism: Clostridia bacterium; assembly: GCA_017545905.1. Lineage (GTDB taxonomy): Bacteria > Bacillota > Clostridia > Christensenellales > Aristaeellaceae > Ventricola. The sequence continues at coordinate 2,688 of JAFWXL010000085.1, forward strand.
GGTCGTGCGCAATATTCTTCCGTATGATCTTCGCATTGAGCTTGAAACCCTTGACGGCGTGATGACGGCGTTCCTGTTCAGGGATTATGAGGACTGATCCGTTTGGAATCGGACGATGGAAGGACACCTATGACGATACTGATTTCCAATGACGACGGCGTCTTTGCGCCGGGCATTGCGGCGCTTGTTCAGGCGTTTTCAAAGGCCGGACACGAGGTGATCGTCTGTGCGCCGGACAGCCAGCGCTCTGCAGCGAGCCACAGCCTGACCCTCGGCAGGCCGCTGACGGTCAGGGAAACGCCGTTTCCCGGCGCCGCAAAGGCCTATGCCATCGGCGGCACGCCGGCGGACTGCGTGAAGCTGGGCATGATGGTGCTGTGTCCGCAGGCGCAGGCGGTTGTCTCCGGCGTGAACAAGGGCTACAATGCCGGAACGGATATCCTGTATTCGGGTACGGTTGCGGCTGCGCTGGAGGGCGCGATCTGCGGCGTGCCGGCGATGGCCGTTTCGCAGGCGGCTGAGCGGACGGACTATGTCAGGGCGTCTGAACTGGCTGTCAGCCTGTTTGACCGGATGATGGCGCAGCCCCTTGAGGCGCTGTGCGTGATGAATGTCAATTACCCTGCCTGCGACGAAATCAAGGGCGTCACGGCTGCTCTGACAGGGCAGATCCATTACACGGAAACCTACAGCCTGATTGAGCATGACGGGGAAAGAGCCTATGTGCTCAGCGGCGGCGTGGACCACACGAAGGCGCAGAGCGACGACTATGAAAAGCTGCGCGCGGGCTACGCGACGGTGACGATTGTTCATGCGGATTTGACGGATCGACATGCGTCAAATTTCTGGAAAACGCTGCTATGAGCCGCAAAAAAAGAAAATGATGCAAGAAGTGATAAACTTCTTGCATTTTTTGTTTGATTTTGATACAATGAAAACAGACTATGCAGAAATCCCGATTCAGGAGGTCGAGTAATCATATGCAGGACATGCAGGACATGATGCGTCGGCTCAATCAGTCCGGTAAGCGCCTGAGCAAGGGCCACCGCAAGATTGCCGAGTACATCGTGGAGCATTACGACAAGGCGGTCTTCATGACCGCATCCAAGCTGGGCGAGAAGGTCGGCGTGAGCGAGTCGACGGTTGTGCGCTTCGCCTCTGCGATGGGCTATGAGGGCTATCCGCAGCTGCAGCGCGCGCTGCAGGAGCTCGTTCGTCACTGGTTAACCGCTGTGCAGCGCTTTGAGATGGCGACCGACATCAACCAGAGCGAAGTGCTGCGCACGGTGCTCCATGCCGATATGCAGAATATCCGCACGACGACGGAAGAGATTGACGCCGCTGCGTTCGACGAGGTTGTCGACAAGATCATCTCCGCGCGTCATATTTATGTGATGGGCCTTCGCTCTGCGGCGCCGATTGCGCAGTTCCTGGCCTATTACCTCAATTTTATCTTCGACAATGTCCGCATCGTCTCCGAGGCGAGCGGCGACGTATTTGAGCAGATCAGCCGCATCAACGAGACCGACCTGCTCTTTGGCATCAGTTTCCCGCGCTATTCCACGCGCACGCTTGAGGCGATGAGCTTTGCCAAGGCACGCGGCGCGCAGGTGGTGGGCATGACTGACGGCCCGATGTCCCCGATCTGTTCGGCGAGCACCGTCTGCCTGACAGCCAGAACGGATATGGCGTCCTTCGTCGACTCCATGGCGGCGCCGCTGTCCGTGATCAATGCGCTGATCGTTGCGCTGGGTCTTCGCCGCAAAGAGGAGCTCAGCGAGCATTTCCGTCTGATGGAAGGAATCTGGGATGAGTACAGGGTCTATGTGGGCAAAGACAAGGCCTGACGTCATCGTCGTAGGCGGCGGCGCTGCGGGCATGATGGCTGCGCTGCAGGCGGCATGGGCGGGCGCGCAGGTTATGCTGCTGGAAAAGAACGAAAAGCTGGGCAAAAAGATCTATATCACCGGCAAGGGCCGCTGCAACGTGACCAACGCCTGCGATACGGAGGATTTCTTTCGGCAGGTACCGCGCAACAGCAAATTTCTCAATGCGGCTGTGCGCCAGTTCGGCCACGAGGATGTGACCTCACTGCTGGAGATGCTCGGCACGCCCACCAAGGTGGAGCGCGGCAATCGTGTATTCCCCGTCAGCGACAAGGCCAGCGACGTTACGCGCGCGTTTTCCCGCGGCATGAGGGACGCGGGCGTACAGGTGAAGCTGGATACTTCCGTCAGGCAGATCCTCAGGGAAGAGGACGGCTTTGCCGTGAAGCTGGAGGACGGCGGCGTGCTGCATGCCAAGGCTGTCGTCGTGGCGACTGGCGGCCTCTCCTATCCGTCCACGGGCTCAACGGGCGACGGCTATGCATTTGCTAAGGAAAACGGTCATGCCGTCACGCCGCTTACGGGCTCTCTGGTCGGGCTGACCATCGATGAAAAATGGCCGAAACTGCTCATGGGCTTGTCGCTCAAGAATGTGCGCGTGAGCGCGCAGATGGGCAGGAAGAAGATCTATGATGAGCTGGGCGAGATGCTCTTTACGCACTTTGGCGTCAGCGGTCCGCTGATCATCGAGCTGAGCAGCCATATGCCGGAGGACTTTGGGGCTGTTCAGGTGAGCCTGGATATGAAGCCGGGCCTGTCGGGCGAACAGGTGGATCTGCGCCTTCAGCGCGAGTTTCAGGAGAACGTGCGCAAGCAGCTCTCTTCCGTGCTTGTTGCGCTCATGCCCGCGCGCATGGGTCCCGTGTTTGCCGGACTGTGCGGCCTTTCGCCGGAGCAGCCGATCAATCAGATCACGCGCGAGCAGCGCGCGGCGATTGCGAAGAACCTCAAGGCGCTGCCTCTTCGTGTTACCGGTACGCGTCCCATCGAGGAGGCGATCGTTACCCGCGGCGGCGTAGAGGTGAAGGAAGTGAGCCCCAGCACGATGATGAGCAAGCTGGCGCCGGGCCTGTTCTTTGCGGGCGAGGTGCTGGACGTTGATGCGCATACCGGCGGCTTTAACCTGCAGATTGCGTTTTCGACCGGCGCGCTTGCCGGCAAGAGCGCGGCGGCCTATGCCGCAGAAGCATAATTCAAAGTCCTCCTTCATAGGAGGACTTTGCGCATTTTACCCCGATTCTGGCAGGAGGGAATAGTATGCTGAAACATGAGGAAGACAGACGCATTTACGAACGAAGCGCGAGGCTGATTCTGCTGCTGGCGCTGCGCGATATCTGCCCGGGCGCGGCAGTGCGTATTGAGCACAGTATCGGTCAGGGCGTTTACATGAATGTGAGCGGCGTAAGCCTGACGGCGGCGCTGGTGCGGCGCGTTGAGAGCCGCATGCATGAGATTGCACAGCAGAACATGCCGATTGAAAAGAGCCGCTGGACGCGTCAGCAGGCCATTGCGTATTTCACGGCTGTGGGGCAGGAGGATACCGTGCGTCTGCTTGCTTACAGGCCGTTTGATCATTTTGACGTGTACACCTGCGATGGACTGAGCGAGTATTTCTACGGCGACATGGCGAAGACTACGGGTGAAATCCGCAGTTTTGCGCTCCGGTTTTATTATCCGGGCATGGTGCTGCTGCTGCCGGGCGACGACCTCAGCGGCCCGCCCGCGCCGTTTGCCGAGCGCCCGCAGCTCATGCGCACATATGCCGAGGCGAACGAGCACTCGCGCATTCTGCAGTGCGAAAGTGCGGCAGATCTCAACGATATCATCGCTCAGGGCGACGCACGCGCATTCATCCGTGTCAGCGAAGCGCTGCAGGAGCGCGCCATTGCGCAGATTGCCGAGCGGATTGTCGCCCGCGGCGCGCGCGTGGTGTTCATCGCCGGGCCTTCTTCCAGTGGTAAGACGACGTTTGCCAACAGGCTGTCTATTCAGCTGCGCGTAAGCGGCAAGCGGCCTGTGGCTGTCTCGCTGGATAATTACTACCTCAACCGGGAAGATGTTCCGCTGGGCGAGGACGGCACGCCGGATCTGGAGTGCCTGGAATCGATTGACGTGCCGCTGTTCAATGAGCAGCTGATCGATCTGCTGGACGGGCGCGAGGTGGAGCTGCCGGAGTATTCCTTCTATACCAAGCGCCGGGAGGCGCAGGGCATGAGGATGAGGATGGGCAAAGACGATATCCTGATCGTCGAAGGCATCCACGGACTCAATGACAAGCTCAGCAGCGATATTCCTGCCGAACTCAAGTTCCGCGTGTATGTCAGCGCGCTCACGCAGCTTAATCTTGACTGCCACAACCGCATCAGAACGACGGACGTGCGCCTGATGCGCCGCATGGTGCGCGACAACAGAACGCGCGCGACGAATGCACTGGAAACCATGCAGATGTGGGACAAGGTGCGCGCGGGCGAGGAAAAGTACATCTTCCCGTTCCAGGAGCATGCGGATGTGATGTTCAATACGTCTCTGCTCTACGAGATTGCCGTGCTCAAGAAATATGCATATCCGCTTCTGCACGGAATCGGCAAGGATTCGCCGTATTACACGCGATCGAGAAGGCTGTGCAAATTCCTCCATTATTTCAAGGATCTGGATGAGGAAAGCGAGATTCCTCCGACGTCCATTCTGCGCGAATTTATCGGCGGCTGCACATTCTACGGCGAATAATCGATTTTGCAGCACAGACATGGATGAATCCGCCCCGCATGGCGCACAATAGCGCCAAGGAGGCGAATTCCAGTGAAAAAGAGTATTCTGATCCTGCTGTGCATCGTCATGGCAGGCATGGCGCTGAGCGGCTGTGCATCCAGAAAAGCCAGCGGTACGACAGCGACAGCGGCGCCGATTGTGACGAACAGCCCGATGGCGACAGCCAGCCCGGATATGGCGACGGCTTCGCCGGATGCCGGCATGGGCATGACGGGAAGCAGTACGTCCAGCCCGATGAGCGGCACGACGGACACGATGGATAACAGCATGATGCCCGGCTCCAACAGCGCATCCGGCATGACGCCTGCGCAGGCAGACCGTCTGGCAGAGCGCGTAGAGGAAGCTGTCGAGCGCCTGAGCGAGATTGATGACGCCGAGGCGATCGTGGACAGCGACAGCCGCGTACTGATTGCAGTTGAGTTTGACGACCAGTACAGCGCAGGTCTGGACGAGAGGATGAAGGAAATGATTGTCGAGGCTGTGCAGAAGGTTGACGACGGCCTGACGGACGTGGAAATCACCGACGACAGCACGCTCTACGGGCAGATCAAGAGCCTTGCCGAGCGGATGACGAAGGCGACCGGCCTTGACGAGCTGGCCGATGACTTCGGCGATCTGTGGAACCGGATTACGGGAATGTAATGGAAATGCAATGAAAAAGAGACTGTCCGAGGATGTGAAGTATTCCGCTGAAAACGGACATTGAAGAAAAGCACCTCTAGTTGTAGGATGACTACGACTGGAGGTGCTTTTGCATGAAGATCAAACAGTATGGGCCAAGAATGGAAGAACTAAAACGAGAAGGCAAGACAAATCGA
>JAFWXL010000086.1 GCA_017545905.1 Clostridia bacterium
ATGGGAAGGAAGAGACGACCCATCCGCATGAACAAGACGATAGAGGAGCGGAATCGCTTTGTTGAGGAAAACATCGCCACCCTGTATTGGCTGCGCGGAAAGTTCAAAAGGCGCTTTCATACGCTGATCGCCGCGCGGGTGTTGAGCGAGGAGGACATCGATTCGATCTGCGCCCTTGGGGTAGTCAAGGCTGCATCGCATTACGATGCGGAGCGCGGGGCGAAATTCCCGTCTTTTGCATACCGGATCGCAAATCAAATCATGCAGATTGAGATCGACGCCAGGAACCGAGACATGCTATGCCACGCTGTCAGCCTCGACTGGGAATACGAGGCCGGAAGGGATGCGGACGATATCATAACCTTGATGGAGCTCGTTAGCGATCCCGAAGCACTTTATCAGTTGGATGACGTGCTGGAGGACGAGGGAAAGAAGCAGCTTGTGGCAAGGCTGCAAAGCCTTATCGAGACGGATCCCCGGGCGGTCGAGATCCTGCGCCTCAAGGCGCAAGGGAAATCCTACCGGGAGGCCGGCGAAGCGCTGGGGATCAGTTTTCAAAGGGCACAGCAGATTGTGAAGCGCCTCCGGGAGCGCGCCGAGGGCATTCGGGAAAAGCATGGATTTTAAAGGAGGAGAGCATGGTCTATTTACAATACCGGCCAGACCTGCCTTATCCGGTCATCGTTCGAGAGCTGCCGGAATACACGCGATCCCATGCGCTCTTTGATGGCCGCGGCGTGGCCGCGTTCTGCGAGGCCGGGCCGTTCGTCATGACGATTGACGGGATCGCCTGTTACGGCTCAGTGACCGTCGGCCGCGCGGGCCGCGGCGGGAAGATCCTGCCTCTCGAGTGGTGGGAGGCGGCAGAATACGAAGAAAACGGATTGGAGGAGAGGATCAGAATATGAGACTTGCTATTGAATGCGATCAAATCTTTATCGCAGACCCGGGGCCGCATTTCCAAACGCTGAAAAGCATGGGGATGCTGTGGGCGCCGAAACGAAAGCTCCTTGTCGGAGCTGTGAATCTGGAGCTGGTCGAAAGGCTCTGCAAGGCATTCCAGGCGCCGGCTGAACTTGTCGATCTGCGGCAGCGGCTTCAGAGGCGGCAGAGCATGATCGACGCGGAACGCATGGCCGAGGAGCCGCGTCCGCTGGTGGACTATCCAGTCCGGGCGAAGATGTTCGCGCACCAGATCCGAGGAGCAAACATGGCTCTGCTGGCCTTCGGAATCATCGACAAGGAGGCGGAAGAGTGAGCTATTTTGATATTTGCCCGAACTGCGGCGCCCACCTTGACCCGGGCGAACGCTGCGACTGCGAGGAGGGGATCTGATGGGAAAAGGCTTCGGTTTTCTCTTCGAAATGGGCTGCGGCAAGACCTTGACCGCCATCGCCACCATGGGCGCCATGTACGAGGCCGGGAAGATCCGGCGCGTTCTGGTCGTGGCCCCGACGTCGGTCTGCCCCGTGTGGCCAGCCGACCTTGACCGCTTCGCAGGCTTCCCGCATTCCTGCGCCGTCCTGCTCGGTGACAAGAAGAAGCGCTTGCAGTCCCTGCGCGACCTGTCTGATCAACCCGGTTTACAGATCGCCGTGATCAACTACGAAAGCACCCACCGGGATGGAATCTTTGAAGCCCTGCTGGAGTGGCGGCCCGATCTGGTGATCGCCGACGAGAGCCAGCGCATTAAGACCCACAACGCAGCGCAGAGCAAGGCGCTCCAC
>JAFWXL010000087.1 GCA_017545905.1 Clostridia bacterium
ATGGGAAGGAAGAGACGACCCATCCGCATGAACAAGACGATAGAGGAGCGGAATCGCTTTGTTGAGGAAAACATCGCCACCCTGTATTGGCTGCGCGGAAAGTTCAAAAGGCGCTTTCATACGCTGATCGCCGCGCGGGTGCTGAGCGAGGAGGACATCGATTCGATCTGCGCCCTTGGTGTCGTCAAAGCCGCCTCGTATTACGATGAGGCGCACGGGGCAAAGTTCCCGACTTACGCGTACCGGATCGCAAACCAAATCATGCAGATTGAGATCGACGCAAGGAATCAAGACATGTTATGCCACACAGTCAGCCTCGATTTCGAATATGAGGCCGGCAGGGATTCGGATGATATCACAACCTTAATGGAGCTCGTTGGCGATCCAGAAGCACTTTATCAGCTTGATGACGTGCTGGAGGATGAGGGAAAGAAGCAGCTTGCATCAAGGCTGCAAAGCCTTATCGAGACGGATCCCCGGGCGGTCGAAATCCTGCGCCTCAAGGCGGCGGGGAAATCCTACCGGGAGGCCGGCGAAGCGCTGGGGATCAGCTTCCAAAGGGCCCAGCAGATCGTGAAGCGCCTCCGGGAGCGCGCCGATGGGATAAGAGAAAAGCATGGATTTTAAAGGAGGAGAGCATGGTCTATTTACAATACCGGCCAGACCTGCCTTATCCGGTCATCGTCCGGGATCTGCCGGAATACACGCGATCCCATGCGCTCTTTGATGGCCGTGGCGTGGCCGCATTCTGCGAGGCTGGGCCGTTTGTCATGACGATTGACGGGATCGCCTGTTACGGAGCTGTCACCGTCGGCCGAGTGGGCCGCGGCGGTAAGATCCTGCCTCTCGAATGGTGGGAGGCAGCGGAATACGAAGAAAACGGATTGGAGGAGAGGATCAGAAAATGAAACTCGCTATTGATGGCGATCAAATCTTGATCGCAGACCCGGGGCCGCATTTCCAAACGCTGAAAAGCATGGGGATGCTGTGGGCGCCGAAGCGAAAGCTCCTTGTCGGAGCTGTGAATCTGGAGCTGGTTGAAAGGCTCTGTAAGGCATTCCCGGCGCCGGCTGAACTTGTCGAGCTGCAGCAACGACTTCGGAGGCGGCAGAGCATGATCGACGCGGAGCGCATGGCCGAGGAGCCGCGGCCGCTGGTGGACTATCCCGTCCGGGCGAAGATGTTCGCACATCAGATCCGTGGGGCAAACATGGCCCTGCTGGCCTTCGGGATCATCGACAAGGAGGTGGAGGAGTGAGCTATTTCGAAACCTGTCCAAACTGCGGCGCCCACCTTGATCCGGGCGAACGCTGCGACTGCGAGGAGGGGATCTGATGGGAAAGGGATTCGGCTTCCTTTTCGAAATGGGCTGCGGCAAGACCTTGACCGCCATCGCCACCATGGGCGCCATGTACGAGGCCGGGAAGATCCGGCGCGTTCTGGTCGTGGCCCCGACGTCGGTCTGCCCGGTCTGGCCAGCCGACCTTGACCGCTTCGCCGGCTTCCCAAACTCTTGCGCCGTCCTGCTCGGTGATAAAAAAAAGCGCTTGCAGGCCCTGCGCGACCTGTCTGATCAGCCCGGCCTCCAGATCGCCGTGATCAACTACGAAAGCACCCACCGGGATGGAATCTTTGAAGCCCTGCTGGAGTGGCGGCCCGATCTGGTGATCGCCGACGAGAGCCAGCGCATTAAGACCCACAACGCAGCGCAGAGCAAGGCGCTCCAC
>JAFWXL010000088.1 GCA_017545905.1 Clostridia bacterium
AACATAAAGAAAAAGTGCTGAAATCATTGAGATTTCAGCACTTTTGGTGCGTCCGACTGGGCTCGAACCAGCGGCCTTCAGAGTCGGAGTCTGACGCTCTATCCAACTGAGCTACGGGCGCTAATGAAGTATGCAATTTACCCTCTGTGGACTACGAACGTCGTGAGAGTCGGAGTCCAACGCTCTATCCAACTGAGCTACGGGCGCTAATGAAGGTTGCGATTTACCTTGTCTGGGCTGCGAACATCGTCAGAGACGGAGTCCGACGCTCTGTCCGCCTGAACTACGGATACATAGCCTTAACATTATACTATGCAAAAAGAGCATTGTCAACTACTGTGAAAGCGGGGAAAATGGTGCAAAATTTCGGCGCGGGGCTTGATTTGCAGGAATCTTACGGTATAATAAAGTCTGGTAAACGATGATTTGGCGGGCAGAATGCCCGCTTGATATGGAGGAAACACAGATGGAAAGAACGTATGCGGCAAACGTGCGCGGCGCGGAGCAGATCAAGGTCTGCGGCTTTGTGGACACCATCCGCAATAAGAGCAAAATGGCGTTCATTGTGCTCAAGGATATTACCGGCAAGGTGCAGGTGACTGTGGAAAAGAATGAGGATCCGGAGCTGGACGCTGCGGTGAACTCCCTGACCCCTGACTCCGTGATCACCGTGATCGGCAAGGCCGTGGAGAGCGAATATGTGAAGCTGGGCGGCGTGGAGATCTATCCCAAGAAGATCATCGTCGAAAGCCTGGCGGCTCCGCTGCCCATCGACCGTGAGGCGCGCAAGGGCCATGAGCGTTCGAGTATCGACCAGCGCATCGACTACCGCTGGATCGACCTGCGCACCGAAAAGAACCAGCTGCTCTTCAAGATCCAGACCGTGCTTGTGGGCGCAATGCGCGAGTATCTGCTGGAGAAGAACTTTATGGAGATCCATAGCCCGAAGCTCATCGGCGCGGCTTCCGAGTCCGGCTCCGACGTGTTCGAGGTGAAGTACTTCGACCGCAATGCGTATCTGGCGCAGAGCCCGCAGTTCTACAAGCAGATGGCTATGGCCTCCGGCTTTGAGCGCATCTTTGAGGTGGGCCCGGTGTTCCGCGCGGAGAAGAGCTTTACCAGCAAGCACACCACCGAGTTTTCCGGCTTTGACCTGGAGTTCAGCTTCATCGAAAGCTATCAGGACGTGATGGCGCTGGAAGCTGAGCTGCTGACCTACGCGCTGGGCAAGGTGAAGGAAGCCTACGGCGAGGAGATCGAGAAGGTATTCGGTATTCCGCTGACGGTGCCGACGCTGCCGTTCCCGCAGATCAAGCTGGCTGACCTGTATGCGGAACTGGAGAAGGAATTCGGCTACAAGGTGCCGGACGAGGAAAAGGGAGACCTGACCACCGAGGCTGAGCATCTGAGCTATGACTGGGTGATGAAGAAGTATGGCCACGAGTTCCTGCTGGTGACCGACTTTGATGCGCAGAAGCGTGCGTTCTATCACATGCGCGACGAGAATGGCGTGCCGCAGGGCTACGACCTGATCTGGCGCGGCGTGGAGATCACCACCGGCGCGCAGCGCGAGCATCGCTATGACGTGCTTTGCGCGCAGGCGAAGGAGAAGGGGCTGGAGGAGGACGTCAAGTTCTACACCGAGTTCTTTAAGTATGGCTGCCCGCCGCACGGCGGTTTCGGCCTGGGCATTGACCGCCTGACCATGCTGCTGCTGGGCATGACGATCAAGGAAGCGATGTTCATCTTCCGCGGCCCGACCCGCCTGAATCCGTAACAGAGCAAAACAATATGAAAAGGTCTTCTGCTGTGCAGAAGGCCTTTTTGCGTAACAGGGAATTGGCATAAGGAACGGATAAGGATACCCGAACAGGGAAATATCTGAAAAGGTGGACAATATTTAACGTTGATTTTACATTCTCTTCTTGACGAGTTTACAGGGGGTTGCTAATATGATAAAGTCGGAGGTTTGTTTTACAATTCTCAAGACAAGACCTGTGAAAATCTTGAGTCAAAGGAAGAGATACACATGGATATTTTCGGCGTATTGAATATGGTCTGCGGTCTGGCGCTGTTCCTGTACGGCATGCACATCATGGGCGACGGCCTGACCCGCATGTCCGGCGGTAAGCTGGAGACCATTCTTGAAAAGCTGACCAACAACAAGATCAAGGCAGTGCTGCTGGGTGCGGCGGTGACGGCGGTTATTCAGTCGTCGTCTGCGACGACGGTCATGGTTGTAGGCTTCGTCAACTCCGGCATCATGAAGCTGACGCAGGCTGCAGGCGTGATCATGGGTGCGAACATCGGTACCACGATCACCAGCTGGATTTTGTCGCTGACGGGCCTTGAGGGCAGCAATGTTTTCATTCGGTTGCTCAAGCCGTCGTCCTTCACGCCGGTGATGGCGCTTATCGGCGTGGCGTTCATCATGTTCACCAAGAGTGAGAAGAAGCACAATGCCGGCCAGATTCTCGTCGGCTTTACGGTGCTGATGAACGGCATGGACATGATGAGCGCTGCGGTGAAGCCGCTGGCCAACGTGCCGGAATTCACGAACATCCTGCTGATGTTTACCAATCCGATTCTGGGCATGATTGCGGGCATGGTGCTCACGGCGGTGATCCAGTCCTCGTCTGCGTCTGTCGGTATTCTGCAGGCGCTGTGCGTGACGGGCGCTGTGAAATACAGCGCGGCGCTGCCGATCATCATGGGCCAGAACATCGGCACCTGTGTGACGGCGCTGCTGTCTTCCATCGGCGCGAGCAAGAATGCGCGTCGTGCATCCCTGATTCACCTGTACTTCAACCTGCTGGGCACGATCCTGTTCATGGCTGCGTTCTATGCGATCAATGCGGTGGCTCCGTTTGCATTCCTGAATGACAGCGCAAACGGTGCGGGCATTGCGGTGATCCATACGACATTCAACGTGTGCGCAACGTTTGTGCTGCTGCCTTTCAGCCATATGCTGGAGAAGCTGGCCTGTCTGACCATCCGCGACGACGAGAAGATCGAGAAGATCGACGATTTCCAGCTGCTGGACGAGCGCTTCCTGGCGCAGCCGGCGTTTGCCGTTGAGCAGTGCCGCGTGGTTGCGGGCCGTATGGCGCAGCTGACGAAGGAAGCGATCGATGCGGCCTGTGAGCTGCTGGACGGCGAGAAATTCTCCGAGGAGAAGGCGGAACGCATCGCTGCGCTGGAAACCAAGATCGACCATTATGAGGATAATCTGGGCACCTACATGGTGAAGCTGTCCCACACGAGCCTCTCCAAGGACGACAGCCATACCCTGTCCATGCTGCTGCATTCGATCAGCGACTTCGAGCGCATCTCCGACCATGCTGCCGGCCTGATGCACTCCGCCAGAGAGATGCACGAGAAGGGCCTGAGCTTCTCTGAGATGGCGCAGAAGGAGCTGAGCATCTTTACCAAGGCGACGCGAGATATCGTCAGCCGTGCGGTGAAGTGCTTTGAGACGGGCGACCTGCAGATGGCGTCCTCTGTTGAGCCGCTGGAAAGCGCGATTGACACCATCAATGCCAAGATCAAGAACCGCCACATCGAGCGCCTGCAGCGCGGCGATTGTACGATCGAGCTGGGATTCATCCTTGCGGATATCAGCACCGAGCTTGAGCGCGTGAGCGATCACTGCTCCAACATTGCGGTTTACCAGATTCAGGTGCCGCAGGACGAGCTGGACGCGCACGAGTATCTGCAGAGCATGCGCCACATCAGCGGCAATGCTTTTGATACGATGAAGCAGAACTACAAGATGCTCTACGCGCTGCCCAAGGAATAACGGCAGTGCTGCCGCCCTGAGACCTGCCTGAGGGATCAATCCCCCGGACAGGGTTCAGGACTGTGATTCCGACGTATCCCCGGCATGGAGGAGAATATGATCTATATTGTTGAGGACGACCGCAACATTCAGGAGATTGAGATCTTTGCGCTGAAGAACAGCGGCTATACGGCTGCAGGCTTTGAGACGGCAAAGGCATTCTGGGCAGCGCTGGAGAGCAGACTGCCGGAACTGATCATGCTGGACATCATGCTTGAGGATGAGGATGGCCTTCAGATTCTCAAAAAGCTGCGCATGCGCGCGGATACGCGCAAGATTCCGGTGATTCTGGTGACAGCGAAGAGCTCTGAGATTGACAAAGTGAAGGGCCTGGATTCCGGCGCGGATGATTATATCAGCAAACCTTTTGGTGTGATGGAAATGATTGCGCGGGTGAAGGCGCTGCTGCGCCGATCCGGCGCGGAGCAGGAGAGCATGCTCATTTGCGGCGACGTGACGCTTGACAAGGAAAAGCGGATGGTGTATGCTCACGGCAAGCCGGTTGAGATGACATTCAAGGAATTCGAACTGCTGCGCCTGCTGATGAAGAACAACGGTATCGTGATCTCCCGTGATGTGATCATGGACCGCGTATGGGAATCGAGTTTTGAGGGTGAAAGCCGCACGATTGACGTGCACGTGCGCTCGCTGAGGCAGAAGCTGGGCGAATGCGGCGCGATGATCAGGACGATCCGGAATGTGGGATACATGATCGACGCGACAGCGAAATAACGACAGCCCTTCCGGTTTCCGGGAGGGCTTTTTGCTTTGGCGGGGATTGCACAGATATTGACTGCGGAGGTAGACGATGAAACGCAGAATACTGGCGTATTTCGTGCGGATTATGGCAGCGGCAATTGCCGCAACGACGATCCTGATGACGCTGCTGACATACAGCATGTTCGAAAAGCGGATTATTGAGGATCTGAGTGTGGACGCGCGCGTGCTGGAGGCGCTGCTGAAAGCGGGAGACGTGCAGAGTATCCTGAATGAGCTGGATGATGCGCTGCGGGTGACGATTGTGGACAGGCAGGGCGTAGTGACATATGACAACCGCGTGGACGCAGCGGGCATGGACAACCATCTGGACAGACCCGAGATTGCCGAGGCAATGAAAAACGGCGAAGGGCGCGACGTCCGTGATTCGCGGACGGTGGACAGCAGCACATTCTATTATGCAATGCGCCTTGAAAGCGGCGGCGTGCTGCGCGTGGCGAAGGAAGCGGCAAGCATATGGAGCATATACATGCGTGCGCTGCCGCTGATTCTGCTGATGACGGTGCTGATGATTGCGCTGAACGTGGCGGTGTCGCATGTGCTCACAGACAGGCTGGTGGAACCGATCCGCCGGCTTGCGGACGACATGGACGGTGTGCACAGCGCAGCCTCCTATCCGGAGCTGCAGCCGTTTGTGCGGACAATCCGCAGCCAGCACGAGGAGATACTAAGAAACGCCAACATGCGCGTGGAATTTACGGCAAACGTGAGCCATGAGCTCAAAACACCGCTGACGAGCATATCGGGCTATGCGGAGCTGATTGAAAGCGGCATGGCGGCAGGAGAACAGGCGCGGCACTTCGCTGGGCAGATCAACAAGAGCGCGAGCAGACTGCTGACGCTGATCAACGACATTATCCGGCTCTCGCAGATGGACTCGCCGGATGCTGAGATCGAATGCGAGATCGTGGAGCCGGGACAGATTGCGGAGACGGTGATCGAGCAGCTGCGCATGAGCGCGGAGAAGATGAACGTGACGCTGAAGGCGGACGTCAGGCCGTGCATGATCAGCGCGGACAGACGGATGATGGAGGAACTGATCTATAACCTGTGCGACAATGCGATCCGCTACAATGTGCGGGGCGGCAGCGTGCGCGTGGAGGTCAGGCCAGTGAAGGACAAGGTGCTGCTGATTGTACAGGACACGGGCATCGGCATCAGCAAGGAGAATCAGGAGCGCGTGTTTGAGCGGTTTTATCGTGTGGACAAGAGCCGCTCGAAAGCGACGGGCGGAACGGGCCTTGGCCTGGCGATTGTCAAACACATCGCGGCCAAGCACGGCGCGCAGATTGCCTTGCAGAGCGAACCGGGCAGCGGAACGACGATCACGGTGAGCTTTGACCGGGCGGGAAGGTGACACAGAGCGGACGCTTTGGGAGGCCATTTCCAAAGTCTTGTTTCAAGCCGGGCAGGCGCGGGGCAATGTCCCTGACAATGGTGCGGGGACAGTGTCCCCGGGAAAGGAAACGGCAATGACATTCGAAGAGATCAGACAGAATGAAGAGATCCGCGCATACATGGAGAAGGGCAACGAGAACCTGGGCGTGATGGGCTTTACCGAGCATGCAATGGCGCATGCGATGCGCGCGGCGCATACGGCGGCGGACATTCTCAGGAAGCTGGGACACGAAGAGCATGAGATTGAGCTGGCGAAGATTGCCGGATACATGCACGATATCGGCAACTGTGTCAACAGAACGGATCATGCGCATTCAGGCGCGATCATGGCGATGGGAATCCTGCGCGACATGAAGATGGCGCCGACTGATGCGGCTGTGGTGATTGCGGCGATCGGCAACCACGACGAGAAGAAGGGCACGGCGGTGGATGCTGTGAGCGCTGCGCTGATCCTGGCGGATAAATGCGATGTGCGCCGCAGCAGGGTGCGCGCGAGGACGCAGGCGGATTTTGATATCCATGACCGTGTGAACTATGCCGCGGAGAATTCGGTGCTGAGCATTGACGCGCAGAAAAAGACGATCACGCTGGACATTACGCTGGACGATACGATTTGCAGCGTGCTGGATTACTTTGAGATATTCACGCAGAGAATGCTCATGTGCAGGCGTGCGGCGGAGAAGCTGGGATGCAGATTCTGCATGACGGCGAACGGCAGCAAGGTGCTGTGAGAGGCAGAAAAGAAAAATGAAGAAATTTGAATAAAAGGGTTGACACTTGCGGAACAATTTGATATAATCATTTCTGTTGATGACGCAAGTTCATCCGTTGGGGAATTGTGTAACGGCAGCACCTACGACTCTGACTCGTATTGTCTAGGTTCGAATCCTAGTTCCCCAGCCATAAGCCTCCATGGTCAAGCGGTTAAGACGTTGCCCTCTCAAGGCAAAATCAGGGGTTCGATTCCCC
>JAFWXL010000089.1 GCA_017545905.1 Clostridia bacterium
CGAATGCTGATTGCGCTGATCGTTGCCGTGGTTCTTATCATTGCCGTCTCCACGCTGGCTCTTTGCAAAGCAGCCGGGGATGCGGATCGGCAGTACGAAGAAATGTATATCCGTTACATGAAGGAGAAGGCTCATGAAGCAGCGCAGCACGCAGCAGGCTCCGCGCCTGCAATTCACGAGGGATGAGCAGAGCGATCCCGTGATGAAAAAGCCCATCCGCAGAGCACAGCGCGCAGCGGATGCACGGGATGCTGCGCAGGCCAAGCTGCCCACGCGCAAGCGCCTGACCGTTCAGGATGCACCGGAAGGAGCTACCACGCCTCTGTATAAGCGCGTGCATCTGACGGATGAAGTCAAGACGCTGGCAAGATCGCATCACGCGATCACGGACAGCGCCTCCACGATTGTGCATGAGCGGATCCGTGAGGATGAGGACGAAAACACCGCTGTTCAGGCTGTGCATGAAGCTGAAAAAGCGAGCGAAGCGGGCGTCCGCGCTGTGGAGCAGGTTCACCATTCCTCGCAGGTGCGGGTGCACAAGAAAGCGGCGCGGGCCGAAAAGCGTCTGGATCGCGCGAACGTGAGCGCGCTCATCGCCAGAGAGCAGCGCAGCAATCCGCAGGCGTTCAGCAATCCGCTCTCCCGCTGGCAGCAGAAGCGCAGAATCAAAAAGGCGTATGCGGCGGCTAAAGCTGGCGGTCAGCTGCAAACTGCGAGAACGGCAGGAGCCTATATCGCATCCGCAGGAAGAAAGGCTGTGACCTTTGTGCGCAAGGGGATCAGCCTTTTTCCTTTCCTGCTGCTGGCTGCGATGCTGCTTTTCGTCCTGACAACGGTATCTGCCTGCGCGCCGCTGGCGCAGACGGTCATGCAGGCTGTGGTGATGACTACCTATCCGGCAGAGGAAGCGGACGTGCTTGCGGCGGAGCAGGCGTATGCAGCGATGGAAGAAGCGCTTGCGTATGAGCTTGACCACTATGGTGAGCTGCATCCTGAGTATCAGGAAGTGATCGTTGATGCGGATGAAATCTGGCATGATCCCTACGTGCTCATTTCCATCGTCAGCGCCTATCACAATGGCGAACCGTGGACGATTGACGACGTGTATCACACACTGGAGACGTTCTTCCATCTTCAGTACGTCGTGACGGAATTCGTGGAAAGCGAAACGCGATACCGGACGGAAATCGTGATTGACTGGGTAGAACTGTATAACCCGGCAACCGGGCTTATGGAGTGGACGTCGGTTGAAACAGAAACACAGGTGCCGTATACCCATTCGATCTGCACGGTAAAGATGGAAAACAAGAATCTGTCCTATCTGCCGATCTACTATCTGACGGAGGAACAGGTTGGTCTGTATGCCATGTACATGAGCACGCTGGGCAATATGCCGGAGCTGTTCGCCGGAAATCCTCATGCATCGCAGCTTGAGGAACCGATGATTTATGAAATCCCGGAAGATGTGCTGGCAGCGGATGCGCAGTTTGCGCAGCTGATGGAAGAAGCGCAGAAGTACATCGGCTATCCCTATGTCTGGGGCGGATACAATCCGAACACGTCGTTTGATTGTTCCGGCTTTGTCTGCTGGGTGTATACCAACTCCGGCGTGTACAATAC
>JAFWXL010000090.1 GCA_017545905.1 Clostridia bacterium
GGCGCGCTGACAGAGGAGGGGGAACGCATCATCGAGGAGTTATTTGACCGCACAACCGTGACCGGAGAGGGCGATCCGACGCCGCAGCCTGCCCGGAAAGAGGCGACAAAGGCAGAGGAATCCCCTGTCCTACAGGATAACCAAGAGGTTGAGAGGTTGAAAGCAGAGGTTGCAAGGTTGCAAACCGAGGTTGACAGCCTGCGTGATGAGCGGGATTATCTGCGCCGCGCTCTGGATCAGGCGCAGCAGCTCCACGCAATGACCATGCGCATGCTGCCTCCAGCACCGGCAGAGCGTCAAGGCGTCTTCTCTTGGCTGGCCTCCCGTTTCAAACGCCCAGCACAGCAAGCCCCTGAACAGACCAGCGGGGACGCTTGACATGCTGGCACCCTCCGGATAGAATATAGGTGTACATTTTGTTTTGCCCATCTCTTTCTCCCTTGCTGCGCCGCCACCGCCAACAGCGAGGGAGGTTTTTTTATGCAGAAAAGAGGGGGGAGGGGGGGTGCGTAACCACGCGCGTCGAGGCGTAATCTCCCCATGATAAGTAATCACGATCCCCCGAACATGTTCACGGATTATTCCTGCAAAAACTATGCGCATATAGCGGAAATCATTCAATGATAATTTCGTAATATTCCCGCCGAACGCTATAGCTTTGGCTATTTCTACAGCCGTGCATAAAGATGTTGTTTTTCATGTGCCACGAATTGCCATTGCACATTCGCAACAGCAGCCCATCAACGCCCCCCCTCTTGGCGTGGAATCTTTGCTATCGGTGGAAATCGGGCAACCTTATAATGCAGAGATTCTGTGCGTAGCAACAACCCCCGGGGAGGGGGTAGGTGAAACGAGCGCGATTAGGCGTATCTGCCCCCTGATTTCATCGGCAATAATTGGGGGAATGCCCCGTGCATATGTGTTGAACTTCCAGCCCGGCAGTTTTCCCCGCATCAATATTATCACTTGACTTTCTGCATGATGGAAATCAGTATAAACCCCGCGCGCTCATGTTGATATAAAATCCCATAGGAGAGGGAGTCCGCATCTTTTTGACCCGTCCCCCTATACCAAAAATTTTTTCAGAAATCGGGCTTCCGATCTGGCTGCAACTTCCGGATATCCCCACCCCCTTTCGCATAGGTTTTTCGTTTTACAGCCCCCCGTACCCCCGTGCAAATAGTCGCGCGCCGACGCATGGCGAGCCGGTACGAATCCCCCTCCGCTGCCGTGCGGTTTACCGCACACAAAAAACGAGCGCTCACAAGGAAGGAACGAACCTACAGTCTATAGTTGTGGTTCCCTTTGGACACGCAGAATTTTGCGCATCAGATGTAGTGCGGCTATTCGGTCAACGTGTCCACTTTTTCTAGGCATAGACCCCCGGTGGGGGGTGCTCAGACGCGCGCGTTGAGGGCACGCGGATTTTCAGGGGCTTTAGGCAGCGCAGAGGGGAGTCCATTCGGGGTTACCCCTCCCCCTTTCCGTATGGAATTTTGATTTTTCCAGCAGCAAAGAAGAAAGAAAAAAAGAAAAAAAGAGAGCAATACCATGCCTCCTTCTACTACTACAAAAGAAAACCATGCGGCCTGCTGCTCCGGCTCTGTCCCTCCAGCGCTGGGCGCGCGCTCCGCTACGCTCCGCGCTGCGCTGCTGTATACGGTACTGTGCTATCCTTCCCATCCATAGCAAGAGAAGAAGCAGCATGCCTCCGACCGCCCGCCTCCGGCCTATGACTCCGCGCCTCGTGCGCTGCTGGCTGCCGGCCGCCGGTCGCTGTCTGCTCCTGTGCTGGTGACTGCATCCTGTAGAGAGGAATACGCAGCAGCGCCCCAGCTTGCCCGACGCCATCACGCCCGGTCTGCTACGTCACGCCCTCCGGCGCGCTGGTGTTGCGTCCTGTCCTGCTCTGTGATCCTCCAGCAGGGCGCACGGTGCAGCTATGCAATGAGCGTATGCCGCAGGGCTTTGCTCCTGCCGGTTCGCGTCTCGTGTCCATCATGCGCGCAGCGTATCGGTGGCCTCTGGTGCAGCATGAGCGCTCTGTGTATCTGTGCATCCGGCCTCCGCTCCGTCTGCGCTCCTGCTGTCCCCGGCCTGCTCCCGGCGCAGCTCCGCCTTGCTGGTTGCGGTGAGCGTGACGAGCTGGCCTCCAGCTATGCGAGCTGATGACGTCCGCGCGCTGACGCCCTGCGTCCTCGTGCCTGATCTCCGCTTCTATAGGATTCAATGGCCTAGCCTCCGCTAAAGCTGCGCGGCCTGATGGCCTTGCCGCGCCCGGTGTTCGCCCGCTGACGCCGCTCTCCCCGGTCGAATGGTGATGCAAGAGCGCGCTGATGCTCTCCATGTACTGCCGGATCTCCAGCCGATCCGAGACAAGAGGGGAGGACGTAGCTTGCTCTATCCCGCAGTCAAGGGTAAACTCTGCTGCTGACGCAGCCCTTGACGGCGTGCTATAGCTGCGCTGTAATAGAAGACAAGAGGCGCGGCCTCCCCGTGCGCGGGGTTTCCCGCCGCCCTTCATTCTGGTTTGGTGGTGTTGCGTGTGTTCCGTCTGGTTGTTGCTGGCTCTCGCTCGTTCTCTGATTATGACCGGCTGGCCGCCGATCTGGATAGGCTGCTTGCTCGTCAACTGCCCGCCGTCGAAATTGTGTGCGGCGGCTGTCCGGCTGGCGCCGATGCTCTGGCCGTCCGCTATGCGCGGGAGCGCGGGCTTGCTCTGCGTGTGTTCCCTGCTGCTTGGCGCTCTTTCGGTCGCGCCGCTGGCCCGCTCCGCAACGAGCAGATGGCGCAGTATGGCCATGCGCTGGTTGCTTATTGGGATGGGCGCTCCGCTGGTACTGCGTCTATGGTGCGCTGCGCCTCCGCTCGTGGGCTGCGCGTTGTCCTGCGCCGCTTCTGATGGCGCTGACCGCAGCAAAAGAGAGACGCCGGAGAAAAACGACTTCGCAGAATCCTCTGTGCCGGGTTTTCTGATGGTCGGTCGATAGTTTCCCTTCTGAGGATCAAGAGGCCGTCAGAACGTCAGCAAACGCCTGTAGAGAGGAACGCCCTCAAAAGCAAAGAAAAGAGGCCGGAGAAATGCCCTCCAGCCTCTTGTTTTGTGTTTATTCTGCTGCTTCTTCCTGCTGTGCAGCCCTCATGCGTGCATCGGTGGCCATCTTGAGCGCCTTGCCCAGCGGGTTGAGCTGGTACGGCTTGCCATCCTTGCGCGGCTTGACGCCGCAGTATGTGCGCGCCTCCTCGTTCTCATACAGAAACAGATTCTTCCTGACCATGAAGGCGTACTTGCCGCCGTCAGCCATGCGCGCTTCCTTCATGGCCTCCCAGCGCTTCAAGTATTCCGGGTTGTTGTCCTTGATCCACAGTTCTGCACCGGCCTCTGTGAACGCCTGAGTGGCCGTCACGCGATCCTTTTTGACGGCGAAGGGCTTTTGCACCGGCTTGTAATCATCGTAGCAGCCGAGAGCCATTGCGGCCTTGAACGCCTTGTTTACAGGGCTATCCTCCACAAACAGCAGCGGATACGTGCGCGCTCCGAAAATGAATGTCTTGGTATCGTGGTCGATATCGAAATACTTCTTGGTTGCCATGGGGAAGTGGCCTCCTTCTCTTTGTGTTGGATTTCTTTATTCTCTCTCTTGGCGTCAATATCCTTGTATTTTATCCATTGACCGTTGCTCTTGTCCCTATTCTTATCTGTTATGCGTGCTGTGATTGCACCAAACAGAGGATTGATGACCGCACCAGAGACGGGGATTGATGTCCACACCCCATCTCAGGAGCGATCAAAGCACCCCTGTATTACACAACTACTCAACATTTTTGAGCAGTTCGACGCCGGAAGATGGCGTCATAATCTATCGTGATACTCTCTCCGGCCTCATGCCGCAGCCATCCACGAGCCACAAGAGCCTTGCGCGCGCGGTTGTATGCGCTGTGATCCATGCCGGTACGATCAAGCGCCCATTGCTCCGAGACTCTGAACGAGCCATCGCCCAGCGTCCCCATGAGCACAACCATCAGTTTGAGTTCGTTGCCGCTCTTGCCGGACAGCTCGTTGAACACGATATCAAGAGCCTCTTGCCTGACCCTGTAGAAGCGGGAGTTATCCTCGTGATCCGCGCCGATCGTCAGCAGCGCAGGCGCTTTCAGGAAACATTCTGCCATCGTCTCGCCCTCCTCACCGCTTGAACAGCTTGTCTAATTCCTTGTTGATCTCGCGGATGGCAGGCGATGCCTGGTCAACGACTTCAACCTCCAGCGACTTGAGGACGTCCCTCTTGATCTCCTCTGCCATTTCCTTTTGCACCAGAGGAAGCAGCCGCGCCATGTCGCGCTGGTACATGTCATCCTCGATCTGGGCGTGAGCCTGATTCCATGAGCGCCCGAAGTCATCCATCTAGCTGCCGAACATCGCCATTGTGCGCTGCCTCATGCCGGTGCTGATCCTGTGTTGCTCTTGCACACGGCGCATCTCGTCGTAATACTTGCCCATATCAGCAGCCTCCCTTCTGGCGCTCTGCGCGGATGAAAGATCGGAGAACCTAGCTGACCGTCATGCCGAGCTGGTCGGCCTTCTCCTATAGGTACAGGGCGTCTGACTCCGTGATTCGGAGGCTGATTGTCTTATTGAACGTAGTAAACATGTCGTTTATCTCTCCTTGTATGTGATGATGGAACAGGAAAACTCCTGCCCCTCACCACTACATGCAGATTGAACGTATTGCATTGAACGACGTTGCCCCACATCGTCACCGTTTTTTGAAACAAAAATCACTCTTAGCGGGAGCGCTGGCCACCTATCCGGGTTTGCTGGCTCTCCCGTTTTTTTGTCCCGAAACATACCCCCCCGGTACTGGCAATGAATAGGGGAAGCAGCTCCGCGCGATCCTCCGCAGGCTGGCCATGCCCATGCCTCCAGCGCAGACCCTCCGACCGGGTTGCCGCCGCAGACCTTCGCGCCGCTGGCGCTCAGCCCACACGAGGCCGCACAGATCCAAGAGGCCGCAGCACATCGGTCAAACAGAAAAGGGCGTCAGTTCAACCGACACCCTCTCTCTTGGTTATTCTGTTGCCGCTGCAACATTTGCACAGTCTCCAGCGATGATCGATTCAATCAGTTGGTAAACATCTGCAGACGTTGCTCTCGCTCTAAATCGCGCCCTTGTTTCATCCGGCGACCACTTCCCCTTGGCAGTCGCACCAAACTTTCCACGATGGGCGATAACATGACACGCTCTGCACAAAAGAACCCCGTTTTCTATTAGCTGCTGCTCCTCTGGGAAGTACCCAACACAATGTATATGATGGGCGTTTGTGCCGACCTCGCCGCATATCTCGCAGTATCCTCCAGCGCGATCCCGGACAGCTTGCCGCCATGCTGGCAAACTCATTCTCGTTGCACTCCTTATTCGGCGCTCTTTTGCTCCGGCTCATATTCCATGATGTCACCCGGCTGCACACCCAGATACTCACAGATAGCCGCGATAGACCGCGTATCGATGTGGCCTCCGCCCTTGCGGATCTTGTCAAGCGTAGCAGTGCCGATGATCTTGTCGGCCTTGAGTCGGTACAGGCTGATGTTTCTTTCCTCCAGCAGTGCAAACAGTTTCTTGTATGTGATGGGCATATCATCCCTCCTTTCTGTCTGTCATTATACCATGTATGAATGACCTAGAAAATGGTCACTATGCACAACAATTTGACCTAAACATTGGTCATAATACCGTTGACTATGACCTAGAAATAGGTTATACTGTATTCAGATCAAGGGGATGGCCGCCGGTGCTATAGGAGATATAAGGTAGCCGCTCACCTCGCAGCATAGGACCAGGGCTCGAGCCGGTGGCCTCCCCGATCTAAATAAAGGAGGTTCGATCCCATGACCATCAAGACCAGCGCTGGCAAGATCAACGCCAGCAAGGCCACGCTCAACAAGCTGGCTCTCCTCGCCGGTACTGCTGCCGAGCGATACCGCAATGACGGCATGAACGCTCTGGCTAATGAGGCCGACGAGGTTGCCGAGGAAATCCACGCCGCACTCGCTGACCTTGGTTACTATGAATTCTGATCCTATAGGAGGGAAGATCCATGAAGTACAACCTCAAGCAGATTATGAGCAGGGCATGGGCGCTCCGGCGTGAGCGCTCCCTGACGCTCTGCACGGCTCTCAAGATCGCATGGGCAGAGGCCAAGGGCGAGAAGGTTTACACCTTCAACCTTGAAGCGGAGAGGGCAGCCATCAGCTCGTACCTCGCCAAGCTGGCGAAGCAGATCCGCGCCGGCCTCGATGACATCCACGCGCTGCACAAGTTCGACTGTCTGCGCGCCGCGCTCCTCAAGGGCGTTGACGCTCTGGGCATCGCCGTGATGGATGGCAAGTCCGTCGGTCTGTGCAAGTACGCCATCCGCAACGCCGCATAAAAAAAGGACGCTTCCCCAAGCGTCCGACGCCCCACCCGCCCGACTAAAGCACGAGGGGACGGCCTGATTATAACACAGGCCGCCTCCCTCTGACAAGAGAGGAGAAAACATATGTCCAAGATCTACGCCATGTCCCCCGCCGATGTTCACGCCCAGCTTGAAGAGCCGCTTATGCTCTTCCGTACCTACCTTGACCGCATGACCTACACCATGCAGGATCTGATGGAAGGTTACTTCCAGAATCCCAACGTCAACCCGGAGTGCAAGGATGATTGGTGGGTGCTGGCTCACGGTTTCAAGCGCAACGCCACCCGCGCGGAGATCGTTGATGACGCCATCGCGCATCTGCGCAGCGTGCTTTCCTCGCTGGAGAGTATCGACCGTTGCCTTGCTGAGTTCATCAAGACCATCTGCAGCGAGGGAGAGAAGCCTATAGAGGAGAAGCCCGCAGCCGCCAAGCCCTCCAGCGACACCCCAAACATCCGTGAGCTGGCTGAACACATCGTCAAGAACTCTCCGCGTTCCCGCACTGCCTCCGCGGCGAAGGGAGGCGAGAAGGCATGACCATTGCAGAATGGACGCCGCTCGACAGAGAGCAGGCCGAAGCCCTCTTTGAAGAACACGCAGTCCTCATGAGCAAGGCCGACGCCATCCCGATGCACATTGCCGCGCAGATCTTCCCGCCCGAAGTCGTGCAGTATGTGCGCAGAGGATCTTTCGCCGGTGACTACTGGAACGGAGGCGGCTTGAACGAGCTGTTCCCTCATGTCTTCTACTGCTTCCTGACCCGCTCCGGCTTCATGGCCGCTGTTGGTCTCTCCAACGCCCGCAAGTTCTGCGTCGAACACCCCGACATCTACCCGCCGGAAACCAAGACCAACAAGAGCAAGAAGGAGGCCGCCACATGCTGACCCAAGACCAGATTATCGCCGCCTATGAGCACGCGATTGCCAACGACGAGCGCACCGCCGGACAGGATGTCCGCGAGGCAAGCGAGAGCATCAGCCGCGCGCTCGATGACTATTGTACCGCGATCCAGTTTGAAACGTTCCTCTGGGCGTATGAGCTGGGCTTCAAGGCCGGACAAGGTGCAGCCCCGGCAGAGGATGACCAAGAGGAGAGAGAGGAGGAAGGCTGGATATGATCTGGATTGCATTCAGCGCCGCCGCACTCGTCGCCTCGTTCAAGGTGATTGAGTGGGGAACGACGTTCTAGCCTATAGAGAAGGGAGGCCGCCGCTGTGGTGGTCTCCCTGTTTTATTACAGCCAGATGCTCCGGCTCACGTTGTCGCGCTCTGCTATGGTCAAACCGTAGTGCTTGCCATCAACCAGCCCAGCAGCTTTCAATCTCTTGGTTACGACGTCGCGCGCCATCTCCGGCCTGTTGCTCGTTGCGCTCATGTGTCCCAAACAGATATGCTCGACGCCGCCGCGCACCAGATCCACAACCACATCAGCGCATTCCTCGTTGCTCAGGTGGCCGTGATCGCTGCGCACTCGCTCCTTGCAGAACTCCGGCTTGTCACTCTTGGATAGAAGATCCTCGTTGTAATTGCATTCCAGCATGACGGCATTGCACCCGCGCAGCGCCTCCAGCCATCCCGGCTGTGCCTGCCCGATATCCGTTGCGATGGCGAAGCTGTGCCCCTCTGCCTCGATCCTGTATCCTACAGGGCAAGCGGCGTCATGCGGGATCTGGAACGCGCGCACAAGAGCGGCGCCAATTCGGAACACTTCTCCCGGCCTGACCTCTCGGAAGCGCGGGGAACGAAGACCAGGCGTCCTCTCTCTGATGACCTCCCACGTCTCGGCTGTGGTGTATACGGGAATATCGTATTTCTTGAGTATCCCCTTGAGGCCGGTCGTATGGTCGCGGTGCTCGTGCGTGATGATGATTGCGCTGATGCCGCGCATATCCTCACCGGCGCACCGCACGGCCTGCTCAATATGTTTGACGGCCTTGCCCACATCCACGAGTATGCAGGTTGATCCTGTAGAGACGAGGGTGCAATTCCCTGTTGATCCAGAAAAGAGCGGGGTTATTCTCAAGCTGCGCTGTCCTCCTTCGCGTTTCTCCTTCTATTATACCACATGACGCGCCCTCTGTCGCCGTTGTTCTCGCGCTACGGCGTCCATCTCTGCGCTGCTGGCGTCAGAATAGCCAGAAACGGGATGAAAGATGATTTGTTCAAGCGGCGTCTGATCCGGCCACGAATCAACCTCAAGTTTCACAGCGGGAGACAGGCTCTCCAACTCCCCATTTTATCCCGGTTTGCATGGCGCATTTGAATAACCGTTTTTCCCTTGCAGTTATTGGCATAACTCTAACTTGACTTCGATAATCATAGATGATACTTGATTATTATGCTAAAGTCTGGTATACTGTATTCAGAACCATTTGACCGATAAAAAGGAGGGCGATACAGATTGAAGCATTACGGATACGCAAGAGTCAGCACCGAGACCCAAGCGGAAAAAGGCTATGGCCTCGACACCCAGCAAGGAGAAATCCGCAAATACGCCGCAGCGCACGGCCTGACTATAGAGAACATCTTCGTTGACGCTGGCATCTCCGGCGCGATCAAGGACACAGACGCCGACGAAGCAATCACCAAGAGAGAAGCGCTCATGGAGCTGCTGGCCGTTGTCGAAGAAGGGGACACGGTTATTGTTTTGAATACGTCCCGGCTCTGGCGCTCTGATAATACAAAAGTTCTGATCCGGCGTGAGCTGATGAAGAAGAAAGTCAAACTCATCAGCATTGAGCAGCCGCAGTACGACCTGTACACCGTCAACCCCAATGACCGCCTTGTTGCTGGCATGATGGAGCTGCTTGACGAGTGGGAGCGCTTGAGCATCGCCCTCAAACTGGCGCGCGGCCGCACAGTCAAAGCCAAGGGAGGAGACAAACCGGCCGGCGTCTGCCCCCTTGGATACAAATACGCCCCGGATAAAAAGAGCGTCATTATCGACGAGGACGAAGCCCAGATCGTCAAGATGATTTTTACCGAGGCGCAGAAGGGCAGCAGCCTCCAGAAGATAGCCGACACCCTCAACGAGAAGGGCTATAGATCCAGAAGAGGTAACGCCTGGTCTTCCGGCTCCATTGCTCTGATCGTTCATAACGAGTTTTACACCGGCGTCCTGACTCACCAGGGCAAGCCGATCAAAGGCAACCACCCTCCAATCATCAGCAAAATCCAGTTCGGCAAAGCGCAAGCGCAATTCTCGCGCCGCAAGAGAGGCTGATCCTGTAGGAGAGAAATTCACACCCCCGCCCGGCAAGGAGGTTATACATGCCCGATAAGGAATCCAATATCCAGATCACAAACGAGATCGTCTATGAGATGTCCGGCGTCAAGGAGCTGCGCTTCAACTGCCCCAACTCTCAGGAAATGACCGACGCAGAGCGCATCCTGTCCCGGATAAAGACGTTCAACTTCCTGCTGTCCTACGTTGCATCCGGCAGCTATATGGATGTCCACCTCCAGCAGTACGGCCTCAAGCACAACTACCTCAACGCCAAATGGTGGAAGCAATTCAAGTACATCTCTAAATCCGTTGTCGTGCAGTATGCCAAGACCTCCCGATACTTCGTTGCTGTCTCTCGTTTCATCGCCCTTCCTAACGATGAAGATCTGCTCAAGGCCGGAGACCCGGCAGCTCTTGAGCGCGTCTCCCTGATTGGCAGCTGCTCTCGCCTGCTCTCCGCGATCAACGCCAGCGCCGACCATCCGTTCTTCAAGGCGACGTTCGACCATCTCACCGAGCGCGTCCGCAGGAAGCAGCTCCCGGTCTATACCCAGTCGCCGGAGCTGGTGCAAGAGGAATGGGATATTGTGCGGAAGGTATGTGAAGGCGTGAAGGCCATCCGCGACAAAGAGCCGAACCTTGACGCTGACGCCATCATTGCCAAGTACGTCTATGCAGAGTTTGACCATCCTGTAGAAGAGGAGCGTGAGACTGTGCCGCTAGTTCCCCTGTTCCAGAGCGACAAGGCGTATCTCCCTATCTCGCGCGCCTTCCGCCTCCAGCATGAGATTGGCCTTGCCGGAAGCGAAGGGCAGAAGGTTCGTGTGTCCCCCAAGGGCAGCAGCGAACAAGTCACCATCAGCGCCATGATCTCTGACAAGGACGGCAACCCTGTATCTCCGACCGCAACACATACCAACCTGTGCGCAGCCATCGGCCAGATCTGGGAAGAGAACGGTTGCCAACCCTGTACGGCGTCTCTTGAAAAGATCTATCGCGTGTACGCTGGCCTGTCCTATGACGATTGCGTCACTCAGCAGCAGCTTGAAGAAATCGAAAAGGCCATTGATGAAATGATGTTCATGCCTGCGCAGGTGGACTTCTCCGAGCAGGTTGCAAAGCAGAAGAAGATCCAGCGCAAAGAGGACGTCGACTACAACCGCGCGCGCTTCAAAGGCTCAATGATCCCGGCTCAAAAAGTGGACGGCGTATACAACGGGAAGACTGTAACCGCCTACAAGATCTACGACATGCCCCTGTTCTACAAGTACAGCCACGCAGTCGGACAGATTGCACAGGTTGACAGGAAGCTGATTTCAGACATAACCGCAGAGAGAAAGGCCGCCGGACAAGGAAAGCGCCGCAGATCCGAAGCGGAGAAATCAACCAGCGGCGTCTATGGCGGCACCCGTGTTGTCAACCTCCGACGCTATATTCTCTCCGAGATTGCAGACATGAAGCGAATTGCCAAGAGCAAGAAAGGCCAGCCTGTAGGGAAAGGGCTTCGCTCAATCAGCTATGAGGACATCGCAGAGAAGTGCGGCTACGACATCACTTCTCCGCAGACGATCCGCACTCTGCGCTCTAACGTAGACGGCTACCTGTCCGAGCTGGTTGCAAGCAAGCACATCAGCGGATACACGATCAACAGAGAACGGCAGAAGATGGTTGGCGTCTGCATCGACCTGTGACCGACAAGTTCACCCCTCAATCCCGACAAGTTCTCTGCCGTTTCCTAAGTGAGGGAGCATGAGTAGAAAGTCGGGGAGCATGAGTAGAACGCCTGTCATCTGAACCTATAGGAGGAAGGCTCTTGAGCCGGATCTGAGCTTGAGAGCCACCCCTCAATTCCAACAAGTTCACCCCTCAATTCCAACAAGTTCACCCCTCAATTCCAACAAGTTCACCCCTCAATTCCAACAAGTTCTCTCTCCTGAAAAGTGCCAGTTTTCCTATGTGGCACAAGGGAAAATCGATGGTTGGAAAAATCTCCTAAGTACGGAAGTACCAGAAGTACGTACTCGTCGCGGACGGCTTCCTTGACGTTCGCCGCCGCGCTCCGTAGAATAAGAGCCAAGAAAAACCCGGAGCATCTCTCTAAAGGGTAAAAGAAAAGCCCCACCAATCCAGCAAAGACCCGGTGAGGCTGAGGAGGCAGGAGCGCCAACTCCTGACCGCCTCCATCATAACACATGAGGAGGTAAGATACCAGCATGAAAGTAGACCTGACCCCATACCGCCGATACATCCGCGAGGAGCTGACGCCCGATAAGAAGGAGCGCGGCAAGTACGCCTGCCCGATCTGTGGCAGCGGCACACGCTCCGGCGGCGACGGTGCATTCTCCATTGACAAGGATGAAATCCACGGCAAGTGCTTCGCTTGCGGCTTCTATGGTGACATCTTCGACCTGTACGCAGCGAGAGACGGCATCACTCTGGAAGACGCCACGCGCGAAGTTATTGCCAAGTACGGCAAGCCTGACGCCGCCCCTGCCGCCTATACCAAGGCCGTAGAAGTGAGCAAGCCCACGCCCCAGACCGCCGACCAAGCCTCTAGGAAGAAGGCTGCTGAGTACGTCCTAGCCTGTTACAAGGCCATGCAGGGCAGTCCGGCAACCGCCTACCTCCAGCGCCGAGGCATCAGCCAAGAGAGCATCAACCGCTATCGTCTGGGCTATGATGCACAGAACAACCGTCTGATTATCCCCCATGACCCGGCTGGCAGCTACTACATTGCGCGCGACCTGTCCGGCGCTCATGGTGTACCCAAGTACATGAACCCCAAAGGGCTTGAGGCTATCCTGTTCAACGCCGCTGCGCTCTATACTGACGAGCCTTGCTTCGTTGTCGAGAGCGACCTGTGCGCTATCAGTATCGAGCAGGAAGGCGGCAAGGCCGTCGCTCTGGCTGGAACAGGTGGACAGAGCCGCCTTTTGGCACAGATCCGGCAGCAGAAGCCCACAGCTCCGGCGCTGATCGTGTCTCTTGATAATGACGCCAAAGGGCAGGAAGCGGCCTTGAAGCTGATTGCAGAGCTGGAAAAGCAGGGCATCCCTGTCCTACAGGCTAACATCTCCGGCGACGAGAAAGACCCCAATGAGGCTCTGACCGCCGACCGCGAGACGTTCCATGCCCGTGTTGCTGGCGCGATCACAGACGCCGCAGACCGCCTCAACGCCGAAAAGCGCCTCCGGCAGCAGCTTGAAGAGCAGGCGCGCGCCGACTATCTGGCCTCCTGCACGAGCAACGCCGTCGAAAACATGTTCATCAAGGCAAGGGAGAAAGCCAAAAACCCGGCTATCCCAACAGGTTTTCCGAGCCTTGACCGCCGTTTGGACGGTGGATTATACCCCGGTCTGTACGTTCTGGGCGCCATCAGCTCCCTTGGCAAGACCTCTTTTGCCTTGCAGATTGCCGATCAAGTAGCCCGGAACGGAAACGACGTGATGATCTTCTCTCTGGAAATGAGCCGCGACGAGATCATGGCGAAGAGTATCAGCCGCCTGACCTACACCATCAGCCGATCCAAGAAGGGCGACGGCTCTCTGGGCAAGAGTACGCGCGGCATCCTCGCCGGAGGACTTTATAAGCACTACAACGACGAGGAGCTGGAGACCATTGCTGACGCTATCGACCAGTACAAGCAGGATTATGGCGCGCACATCTGGGTGATTGAGGGCATCGGAGACGTCGGAGTCGCCAAGATCCGAGACGAAGTTGAGAAGCACATCCGCTTCACAGGCCGCCGACCGCTGGTCATTGTGGACTATCTCCAGATCCTCCACCCCTCCGATCCGCACGACACGGACAAGCGCGCGACCGATAAGAACGTGCTGGAGCTGAAGCGCATGTCCCGTGACCTTGATATCCCGGTGCTGGGCATCTCCGCTCTGAACCGTGACAACTACCTCGCCCCGATCAACATGGCAGCCTTCAAGGAATCCGGCGCGATTGAGTACGGCACGGACGCTCTGTTTGGTCTCCAGTACGTCGGCATGGATTACGAAGAGAGCGAAGGCGACAAGCAGAGGGAGAAGCGCATCCGTGAGCTGCGCAAGGAGAACGACGAGAAAGCCGCCGAGGGCAAGGGCATCCGGCTGGAAATCAAGATCCTCAAGAACCGCAACGGCACGAAGGGCGCTTGCGATCCGCTGATCTTCACG
This sequence comes from Clostridia bacterium, assembly GCA_017545905.1. Lineage (GTDB taxonomy): Bacteria > Bacillota > Clostridia > Christensenellales > Aristaeellaceae > Ventricola. The sequence goes on from JAFWXL010000090.1 coordinate 13,842, forward strand.
CCCCGTTACAACCACTTCGCAGAGGAAGCCACGCCGCAGGGCTTCTCTCATGTGACCTCAAAGACGCCGTTTGATAAGCCGCAAAAGCGCTCTGTTCTGTGACAAGGAGGCAATGATTGAGATCATCCCTGACGCTCCTCAAGAGCATTCAGGCCGATACTGGAGAGGCCGCAGCCGTGCAGACCAGCATGGAAATCAAGCCCTCCAGCACTCCGGCAGTCACTCCGAACCCTGTAGAAGAGAAGCCCCCGGCATGGCCTCGTGCTGAGATTCTAGCCGCGCTGGAGAAGGGCAGCAGCTCATACGCGCTTGCCCTCTCCCTACAGGCTCTTGGCACTCTGGCGAAAGACCAGGCGTTTGCCGATGCAGCCGCGAAGCTGACCAAGCCGACCGACCCCGGCGAGGCATGGAAGCGCGCATACAAGACCTATGCCCGGTATGCCCAGCCCATCAGAGAAGCAGGCCAGAAGCAGGACATAGACGCCGCCTGCGACCTGTTTACCGCTGCATCTCAAGAGGTGAGCGAGATCTTCTCCGGCATCCTCTCCGGCGATCCGATGTGTGAGCAGCTCTCTCTTGCAGTCTATGAGGCGCTGTCCCGTATCTATGACGCAGGACGCCCAGCAACAGCCGAATAATGCAAATGCTCCTAGAAGCGCTAGAAGGCCGCTAGGAGCGTTTCTTTTTGTTGGTGGGCAATTTATCGACCCACACGCTAGAACGCGCCAGAGAGGCGCACAGCGGCTCACACGGCCATTCTCGCCGCGCACATTCTCCAATGCCCGCAGAAGCAAGGGGAAATACCAGGCGTCGCCCTTGTTTCAACCCGCTCCCTGTGGTTGGTTGTCAACTGCAACCATTTTCGCACGAGGTTGTCAGCGGTTGAAACCCTGTAGAGACAAGGGATTCTCCCTCCCCCTACCCTGTAAGCGGTTGTTCAACTTACAACCAAACTCCCTTCCCCGTTGTGATAATTCAAATACTGGTTGAATCTGTTTGTCATCCGGCGCAAGGTTGATTACAATGGGGTTGCAGTTACCAACCGAGAGGTTGAAAATATCCCGCCCGACTATGAGAAAGAGAGACGATCCACCATGACCATCAAAGAAGCCTCCGCGCTATACGGCGTATCCACGCAGGCGATCTATAAGCGCCTGACGAAAAAGGGATACGATATCAAGCAGCTCAAGGACTCAACCGGCGCGCTGACAGAGGAGGGGGAACGCATCATCGAGGAGTTATTTGACCGCACAACCGTGACCGGAGAGGGCGATCCGACGCCGCAGCCTGCCCGGAAAGAGGCGACAAAGGCAGAGGAATCCCCTGTCCTACAGGATAAC
>JAFWXL010000091.1 GCA_017545905.1 Clostridia bacterium
ACCACCGACGATATCGACCATCTGGGCAACCGTCGCCTGCGCTCCGTGGGCGAGTTGCTGCAGAACCAGATCCGCATCGGCCTTGCGCGCCTTGAGCGTGTGGTCCGCGAGCGCATGAGCGTGCAGAATCAGGCTGAGGTCAAGCCGCAGGAGCTCATCAACATCCGCCCGGTTTCCGCGGCGATCAAGGAGTTCTTCGGTTCCTCCCAGCTGTCTCAGTTCATGGATCACACCAACACGCTGGCTGAGCTGACTCACAAGCGCCGTCTCTCCGCGCTGGGCCCGGGCGGTCTGAACCGCGACCGCGCGTCCTTCGAAGTGCGAGACGTTCACTACTCCCACTATGCGCGTATCTGCCCGATTGAGACGCCGGAAGGTCCGAACATCGGTCTGATCGGCTCTCTGGCGACCTATGCGCGCATCAATGAATACGGCTTCATCGAGGCGCCGTACCGCATTATCGACCGCAGCGGCGAGCAGCCGCGCGTCACCGACGAGATCGTGTATCTTGCCGCCGATGAAGAAGACGGCTGCTACATCGCCCAGGCGAAGGAGCCGCTCGATGAAAACGGCTACTTCATCAACGACCGCATCGTTGCGCGCGTGCGCTCCGACGTCCAGAGCGTGGAGCCGGGCCGCATCGACTACGTCGACGTGTCCCCGCGTCAGGTCGTTTCCGTCGCTACCGCGATGATTCCGTTCCTGGATCACGACGACGCGAACCGCGCGCTGATGGGCGCGAACATGCAGCGTCAGGCCGTGCCGCTGCTGTGCCCGGAGGCTGCCTTCGTTGCCACCGGCATCGAGTACAAGGCCGGCCGCGACTCCGGCGTGTGCGTGCTGGCTCGTGAGGACGGCTTCGTCAAGAAGGTATCCACCGATACCATCGTCATCGAGGACGAGCTGCACGAGTGCCACACCTACAAGCTCAAGAAGTTCACCCGCTCCAACTCCGGCACCTGTATCAACCAGCGCCCGATCGTGAGCGCGGGCGAGAAGGTCAAGAAGGGCGACGTCATCGCGGACGGTCCGTCGACCGACCACGGCGAGATTGCTCTGGGCCGCAACATCCTCATCGGCTTCATGACCTGGGAAGGCTACAACTACGAGGACGCCGTCCTGCTCTCTGAGGAGCTGGTGCAGAAGGACGTCTTCACCTCCATCCATATTGAAAAGTACGAGTGCGAAGCCCGCGACACCAAGCTCGGCGCGGAAGAAATCACCCGCGACCTGCCCAACGTCGGCGATGACGCGCTCAAGGATCTGGACGCCGAGGGCATCATCCGCATCGGCGCCGAGGTGCATCCGGGCGACATCCTCGTCGGCAAGGTCACCCCGAAGGGTGAAACCGAGCTGACCGCTGAGGAGCGCCTGCTGCGCGCGATCTTCGGCGAGAAGGCGCGCGAGGTGCGCGATACCTCCCTGAAGGTGCCGCACGGCGAGCAGGGCATCATCGTGGACGTCAAGGTCTTCGACCGCAAGGATCACTCCGAGCTGTCCCCGGGCGTCAACCGCATGGTGCGCGTGTACATCGCTCAGAAGCGCAAGATCTCCGTCGGCGATAAGATGGCCGGCCGCCACGGCAACAAGGGCGTCGTCTCCCGCGTCATGCGCAAGGAAGACATGCCGTTCCTGCCGGACGGCACGCCGCTGCAGATCGTCCTGAACCCGCTGGGCGTTCCGTCCCGTATGAACCTGGGTCAGGTGCTTGAGATGCATCTGGGCATGGCGGCCAAGTCCCTTGGCTGGCACATCGCCACCCCGGACTTTGACGGCGCGACGTTCGAGCAGATCCAGAATGCGCTGGAGATGGCCGGCAAGCGCCGCGACGGCAAGACCGACCTGTACGATGGCCGTACCGGCGACAAGTTCGATAACCCGGTCACCGTCGGCTACATGCATTACCTCAAGCTGCATCACCTTGTTGACGACAAGATGCACGCCCGTTCCACCGGCCCGTACTCCCTCGTTACCCAGCAGCCGCTGGGCGGCAAGGCCCAGTTCGGCGGCCAGCGCTTCGGCGAGATGGAGGTCTGGGCGCTGGAAGCCTACGGCGCCGCCAACACCCTGCAGGAGATCCTCACTGTCAAGTCCGACGATATCGTCGGCCGCGTGAAGGCGTACGAAGCGATCGTCAAGGGCAAGAACATCCCGGCCCCGGGCGTTCCGGAGTCCTTCAAGGTGCTCATCAAGGAGCTCGAATCCCTGTGCCTGGACGTCAAGGTGCTTGACAGCGATCACAACGAGATCGTCATCAAGGAGCTGGAGGACGAGGAAGAGGATTACGAGCGCAGCAGCGCCGCCACCGCCGGGCAGGCCGAGGACGCCGAGAGCGCCGAGGCCGCTGCGGACGTCAGCGACGACATGGGCGATGACTTCATGAGCGACGACGTCTTCGACTTCGACGACGTGCCCAGCTTTGAGGATATCTCCCTGGATGACCTGGACGACAAGGAGTAATCCGCCCGAAGGATCTCTGCTGTCGCCGGAAATGAACAATTATTGCCCCGCCGCGCGAAAAATCGGAAAAACGCGCGGCGGCGGCCTGACTCATAAAGAAGGGAGTGCACCCCTTTGTCGGAACTGACAAACCTGTCTTCGATTCAAATTTCCATGGCGTCTCCGGATCAGATTCGCGCCTGGTCCCATGGCGAGGTGAGCAAGCCGGAGACGATCAATTACCGTACCCTCAAGCCGGAGCGTGACGGCCTGTACTGCGAGCGCATCTTCGGACCGACCAAGGACTGGGAGTGCAACTGCGGCAAGTACAAGCGCGTGCGCAACAAGGGCATCGTCTGCGACAAGTGCGGCGTTGAGGTGACCCGCTCCAAGGTTCGCCGCGAACGCATGGGTCACATCGAGCTTGCCGCTCCGGTTTCCCATATCTGGTATTTCAAGGGCATCCCGAGCCGCATGGGCACGCTGCTGGATATCTCCCCGCGTGCGCTGGAGAAAGTTCTCTACTTCGCCAGCTATATCGTGCTGGATCCGGGCTGCTCTCCGCTGCGCCAGAATGCGATCCTGACTGAGACCGAGTACCGCCAGCAGATCACCGCCCCGAGCTACATGACCGATATCGCCATGGGCAAGCCGGCCCTGCGCGTGGGCATGGGCGCTGAGGCTGTGCAGGAGCTGCTCGAGCAGATCGATCTGGAAGCGCTCAGCCAGCAGCTGCGCTCCGAGATCGCCGAGCTGACCGAGAAGGAGCGCGAGCGTGAGACTGAGGGCCAGAAGCGCGCCAAGGCGATCAAGCGTCTGGAGGTCGTAGAGGCCTTCCGCATGAGCGGCAATAAGCCGGAGTGGATGATCCTCAAGGTCATCCCGGTCATGCCGCCGGATCTGCGCCCGATGGTTCAGCTGGACGGCGGCCGCTTTGCCACCTCCGACCTGAACGATCTCTACCGCCGCGTCATCAACCGCAACAACCGCCTCAAGCGCCTGCTCGAGCTCGGTGCGCCGGATATCATCGTGCGCAACGAGAAGCGCATGCTGCAGGAGGCTGTCGACGCCCTGATCGATAACGGCCGCCGCGGCCGCCCGGTCACGGGCCCCGGCAACCGCGCGCTCAAGTCCCTGTCCGACTTCCTGCGCGGCAAGCAGGGCCGCTTCCGTCAGAACCTGCTCGGTAAGCGCGTCGACTATTCGGGCCGTTCCGTTATCGTCGTCGGTCCGGAGCTCAAGCTGCACCAGTGCGGCCTGCCCAAGGGCATGGCGCTGGAGCTGTTCAAGCCGTTCGTCATGGAGCGTCTGGTCAATACCGGCGTGGTTCATAACGTCAAGAGCGCCAAGCGCATGGTCGACCGCGGCGAGACCCGTGTGTGGGACATCCTGGAGAGCGTCATCAAGGAGCATCCGGTGCTGCTCAACCGCGCGCCGACGCTGCACCGTCTGGGCATTCAGGCCTTTGAGCCGATCCTGGTCGAGGGCAAGGCGATCAAGCTCCATCCGCTGTCCTGTACCGCGTTCAATGCTGACTTCGACGGCGACCAGATGGCTGTGCACGTTCCGCTGTCCATGGAAGCCCAGGCTGAGGCCCGCTTCCTGATGCTGTGCGCCAACAACATCCTCAAGCCGCAGGACGGCAAGCCGGTTATCTCCCCGTCTCAGGACATGGTTATCGGCTGCTACTACCTCAGCTGCATCCGTCCGGGCGCCATGGGTGAGGGCCGCCGCTTCGCCAACGAGGACGAGGCCATGATGGCCTACCTCACCGGCCAGATTCACCTGCAGGCCAAGATCTACGTCCGCATCGCGCGCGAGTGGGAAGGAAAGACTTACCGCCGCACGATCGAGACCAGCCTTGGCCGCCTGATCCTCAACAACAATGTGCCGCAGGATATGGGCTTCAAGCCGCGCAACACCCTCGATGACATGTTCGCTCTGGAGATCGACACCAAGGTCGGCAAGAAGGAGCTGGGCCGCATCGTCGATATGTGCTTCCGCAAGCACGGCGTGGCCAAGACTGCCGAGGTGCTCGATGCCGTCAAGGCGATGGGCTACAAGTACTCCACCATCGGCGCGGTCACCGTCGCCGTGGCGGACGTTATCGTGCCGCCGGAGAAGAAGCCGATTCTGGAGGATGCTGAGCTGAAGGTCCGCAAGATTGAGAAGCTCTTCAAGCGCGGTATGCTCACCGACGAGGAGCGCTACAACCGCGTGGTCGAGGTCTGGTCCAAGACCACCGACGACGTCAAGTCTCACATCATGAAGCACATGGACGACTTCAACCCGATTCGTATGATGACGGATTCCGGCGCCCGTGGCTCCATTTCTCAGGTTTCCCAGCTGGCCGGCATGCGCGGCATGATGGCCTCTCCGACCGGCCGTCCGCTGGAAATGCCAGTTAAGGCAAACTTCCGCGAGGGCCTGACGGTTCTGGAATTCTTCCAGTCCTCTCACGGTTCCCGTAAGGCTCTGTCCGATACGGCGCTGCGTACCGCTGACTCTGGCTACCTGACCCGCCGTCTGGTTGACGTCTCTCAGGAAGTCATCGTCCGCGAGGTGGACTGCTTCGCTTCCCGCCGCGAGAAGATCCGCGGCATCACCGTGACCGCCATCGGTTCCGAGCGCGATCCGATCGAGAAGCTGATCGACCGTATCGTTGGCCGTGTCGCCGCCGAGGACGTCGTAAATCCCCTGACCGGCGAGGTGATCGTCCCGATGAACGAGATGATCTCCTACGACAAGGGCAACGAGATCATCGCTGCCGGCATCAAGGCTGTGCAGATCCGCTCCGTGCTGACCTGCCGCAACGAGACCGGCGTGTGCGTCAAGTGCTATGGTCAGGACCTGGCCCATGGCGGCTACGTCAACATCGGCGAGGCTGTCGGTATCGTCGCGGCGCAGGCCATCGGCGAGCCGGGCACGCAGCTGACGATGCGTACCTTCCATACCGGCGGCGTTGCATCCGAAAAGGATATCACGCAGGGTCTTCCGCGCGTCGAAGAGCTCTTCGAAGCCCGCAAGCCCAAGCGCGAAGCGATGCTGGCGGAGATCTCCGGCACCGTGTCCATCGGTGAAAACAAGAAGAAGCGCGAGATGCTCATCACCTCCGACGACGGCACCATCAAGGCCTATCCGATTGCCTACGGCAGCCGCCTGAAGGTGAAGGAGGGCGACCGCGTTGTGGCGGGCGACGAGCTGACCGAAGGCCAGATCAACCCGCATGATCTGCTGCGCATCCTGGGCGTCAAGGCTGTTCAGGAGCACCTGCTCAAGGAAGTCCTCATGGTCTACCGTCTGCAGGGCGTTGGCATCGGCGATAAGCACATCGAGGTCATCGTCCATCAGATGCTGCGCAAGGTCCGCGTCGAGGACGCCGGCGATACCAGCATGCTGCCGGGCTCCATGGTGGATATCTTCCACTTCGAGAAGGAAAACGAGAGGACGATCATGTCCGGCGGCCGTCCGGCTGTTGCCAAGCGCATCCTGCTGGGCATCACCAAGGCT
>JAFWXL010000092.1 GCA_017545905.1 Clostridia bacterium
TCAGCCTGCGCAGCGATGATCTCCTGAGCATTGTTGTACGCGCAGTTATAGCAGGCGTCGAGAACGATCTGCTGATATTCTTCCGGCAGCTTCTTGAACCACGCCTCGCCCGCGATCAGGCAGTTGAACAGGTTGATGTGCTCGGTCTTGGTCACGTACTTGCAGACCTCGTAGATATGGGAAGAAACCGCAGAGGTGTACTGCACTTCGCACGCATCGATCGCCTTGGTCTGGATGGAGTTGTAAACCTCAGACCACGCAACGTTGTACGGAGTCGCGCCCATCGCGGAGATGGACTCGTTGTACGGCGCAGCACCCGGAGTACGGGTAACCAGGCCCTTCAGCTCGGCCGGGGTCTTGATCTCCTTGTTCTGCATGAAGGAGCGGGCGCCGTCGAAGTAGTTGAAGCACAGCACGCGGATGCCGTGATCGTTCGCCAGCTGATCAACCCAGCCCTGGAAGGTATCGGTCGCGATGACCTTCAGGCCAGCCTCGTAGCTGTCAACAAAGTACGCCATGTTGAAGATACCGATGTCGTTGACGTAGCTGGACATACGGCCAGCGTCGGTCAGAACCGCGACGCCGATGCCGGCGATCGCCTGGTCGATCATATCTTCCTCGCCGCCCAGCTGGGAAGACGGATAGATAGAAACCTTCACTTCGCCGTTGGTCTTCTCCATGATCTCGTCAGCGGCAGCCTGCAGGCCCGCATAGATCATGGAAGAATCGGTCTGGGTGGTGGAGATCTTCAGCTCGTAGGTCTTGGCAGACGCCACGGAGCACAGCGCAAAGCACATAACCAGCGCCAGCGCTACGACAAGGATCTTTTTCATTGGGGGTTCCTCCCTACATGTTTTTTATATCACCCGGTTCCTCCCCGGGGGACATACATCAGTATTTTACGTCCTGGGCGGGAAGCTCTGCAGAATCTCCATGCTTCCCTCCGTCCGGATCAAAAGCGCCGGACAATCCGCACGGCTGACCAGTACGTCGCCCTGCGCGATCTCCATCACGCCGCCTTCGGTTTGAATACAACCACTGCCGCTGAGCACCATCAGAATGCTCATGCATCCCTCGGCTCCAAGAGCAAGCTGTCCGTTTACCTGAATCCTGCGCATGGAAAACAGCTTCGTCTGACGCTCGTCAATCAGCGAATCGATCCTCCCGCCCGCATCATTGCAGACGCATACCGGCTCGCTGCGCCATCTTGCAACCGTCTCTTCCAAAGATGCGCCGTCGTAATGGAAGCAATCGAGCATCTTTTCATAGCCAACGCCCTGATGGCACTGGTTTTCATGAATCCGAAGTCCCGCAGGCGTCACCAGCTCGGTGCGCATGGTGTAATCCGTCGGTTCCTGAATCTCCGCCAGGAAGCAGCCCTCGCCAATGGCATGCGGCACGCCGGCGGAAATAAAGTAACACTCCCCCGCCTTGACGGGAATCCTGTGCAGGCAGTCCAGCATCGCCGGAATATCCTGCCGGTCAAAGATGTCTTTCCATGTCTCGCGCGTGACGCCGGGCTTGAAGCCCAGGTAAATGCACGGCCGGATATCCGGATGATTGCTGCCCAGAATATACCAGGACTCCGTTTTTCCATAGTCGCTGTGCAGGATCTCCTTGGCATACCGCTTATCGGGATGCACCTGAATCGTCAGGCGTTCTCCCGCATCGATGAGCTTAACCAGAAAGCCGGCCTTTTCGCCGAATGCCGCAAAATGCGCCGCGCCAAAGAACCCCGACGGATCTTTAGCGATGACGTCCGCGAGATACGGCTCGCCTTCCATGCTGATCACGCGGCTCAGGCCCTCGACAATCTCCTCGCGCCCAGGATTGCTGGCACGCGTGGTGCTGGCCGCCCAGTCCTCCGGGAACATGCCGTTTTTACCCTCGCGACCATGCCAGCGATCCAGCGCCGCGCCGCCGCCATATGTGCGCCAGACACGCGTTTCGCCGGTTTTGAGTAAGAATTCCTTTATATCCATTTCTTTATAATTCTCGTCCGGAATGTTAAGTTCCTGCCAAACGCCCAGATTTTTTTGATCGAAATTCACTAAAATTTTCCCTTGTTCTGTTTATAGAATACAACTAGTATACCAGTTTAGCAATCGGCAAGCTTTATAAATTCCTCTTGGCGATTTTATGCACATCCTTCAATATTTGTTAATATCAATATCCATTACACTTGTATTGTAGTGAAAAGCGAAAAAAAGTGCCCGGAATTTCCGCGCATTTGGAAAATTCCGGGCATTTGACAAAACCAGATTAAGCGCCGCCCGCGCCGTAGACAAGGTTGGGCAGGAAGAGCACGGCGTCCGGGAAGAACACCATGACGACGACAACCAGAATAACCGCCACATAGAACGGCCAGCTTTCTGTTCATCCGACGCATTACGTTAAGAACTCTTAACATTTTTCCTAAATCTCATTCTAATTATAGTGTATATTTTACAACTAGCATATCAGTTTCGCTACTGGCTGACTTCATGAATTTCATTATGCAAATTTAGGCGTTCCCCCGTTTTTCGTTAAGCACATGCTAAAATTTCACGTTCTTCGTTATGATGTCATAAATCTGCAAAATCAGTCTGCCAATCATCCCAATACACCTCAGAATAAAAACCATATGCCCCGCACACGAAAAAAGAATTGCTTTTCCCCGCCCAAACCGATATACTGTATACATTGAATTTTTTCGCGAGGAGTTATCGTCATGATTCATCTTTTTCCCAAGCGCAAGAACAGAATGTACCTCATCTGTGCCTGCTATATTGCGCTGGTCGGCGTGTATTTCGCGCTGAACAGAGGCGTCAATCCCATTCCTGTGCTTCTCATCGCTCTGGTCGGTTTGGGAATTGTCATTCTCTCCCAGTATCTGACTGCATTCAATATGCACAGTCAGCTGCTCTCCAGGCTCTACGATCATCTCAATCTTGAGGGCTTCCTGCGCGAATATGAGCCGATGCTCAGGCTGCCGGTGAAGAATCCGAATATTGCGCTCACAGTTCGTCTGCATCTCTCCAACGCCTATTGCGCTCAGGGCCGCTTCGATGACGCCATCGCACTGCTCTCCGCTTTTGTCATTCAGCCCGGCAAGAATAAAGAAGAGGATCTCCTCTCCCGTTTTGCCATCGTCAGCAATCTGTGCTACTGCGCCGAGCAGAAGAATGACCTTGAAACAGCCAAGAAGTATATGGATGAGCTTCTCTCGCTGAAGAAGCAGCTGGAAGACATTCAGGAAAGCAAACCGATGAAAAAGCGCATGGTCTTCAATACTGAACTCAACGAGCAGTGCCTCAAGTTCATGGAAACCGGCAAGGCCGATATCGATGTGCTTCGCAATCTGGTCAAGAACAATCCTCAGCAGCTGCACAAGATCACCATCTCCCTGTGGGTGGCCCGTGCAGAGCTCGCCGTCAACAATCGCCGCGAGGCTGAAAAGCTGCTGGAGCAGGTTGCCAAGCTTGCACCGGATCTGTACCCGGGCAAGACTGCCGCACAGCTGCTCGCCGATCTTCCGGCAAAGACAGAAACCAGGGAATAATTCTCCGCTCTCCCGCCGGATGCGTATTCGGCGGGTTTTTCTGTTTTTTCGCACATGCGGCCCGCACAGCGCACAAATTTCAAAATTATTCTCTTTTTTTGAAAAAAAGGCTTGCATTCTGTCGCGAATGGTGATATACTATTTTCCGTTGAGAGGAAAGCCTCTTAAAACTTCAGATTTGCACCATTAGCTCAGTTGGTAGAGCACCTGACTCTTAATCAGGGTGTCCCGGGTTCGAGTCCCTGATGGTGCACCAAAACCGACATCTTCGGATGTCGGTTTTTTCTTATTGTTTATAGAACTTGCTGCTCCATCCCGCGTTCAGCTGTTCCTCCGTCCGTTTCATCTTGACTTCGGCATGAATTTCCACTATGCTATAGGCAAATAAAAATCCATCATGAAAGGATGATCCGACATGAAAAAACTGATGAACGCGCTTCTCCTCTCCTTCCTGCTTGTCGCACTGCTGGCTGTTCCCGCCATGGCGGAGGACGTCGTTTCCTCTGCCTCTGTGGCCGACTTCTATGCTGATGCTGCGCTCACCGGCGACGAGCTGATGAACGCCATCAATACTTACTCCGGCACATATCTGGTCAGCTCCAGCAATCCTGACGGCACCCCGAACACCGCTTTCCTCGTTTTCTCCATGGTCAAACACGAGGACAAGTATTATCTCCAGCTCGGCATGGCCGACAACCAGTCCAAGGCTAATCTGACTGCCAACGGCAACGGCATGGCCGTGTACGGCGCCAATCCTGACGTCGCCGCCGGCGAAAAGCCCTACCCGATCGCCGGCGCGCGCATCTGGTTCAAGCCGCTCGAAGATCCGTCTCTGGCCGAAACCCTGAACGCTTCCGGCCGTCCCGGCGCCATGTTCTTCGAGGTTACCGAAATCCGTCCCGTCGGCTGATTGCCCTATGTCAAGGGCGCTCCGCAAGCCGGAATGCCTTATTTTTTCAGCAAAACCGCAGCCCGTCCATCCGGACGGGCTGTTTGCATATTCTGCCGTTTCTTTTGCAATCCTATCATCGGAGGTGATTGTATGAGTCCCAAGGAACTGCTCTATATCGAAGATGCACTCGGTCATGAAAAATTCCTGATCAGCCAATGTCAGCAGGCCGCGCAGGCGCTGACCGATCCAGTGCTCAAAGACTGCGTAAACCGCATGAAGGCAGCACATCAGGATCTGTTCAACCAGTTCTATCAGCTTGTATAAGGAGGGCGCGTATGAACGATCAGGCAATCATGGAGAATCTTCTCCTGACGACAAAGGGTATGTGCGACCTGTACATGCACGGCACCGTGGAATCCTCCACGCAGAATGTCCATCAGGCATTTGACACAGCGCTTGCTGACAGTCTGTGCATGCAGGACGATATCTACAAGCAGATGACCGCCAAGGGCTGGTATCAGACCGAGCAGGCCGACGCGCAGCAGATGGCGCAGGTCAAGCAGAAGTTCGCCCCGGTGAATTGACGCAAAAATCCCGCAGGAGCATCGCTTCTGCGGGATTTCTATTCCGTGAAAGAAGGGAAACGTTAGGGCTGCCGCCTTGAAATCTGCCCGGGGATTTCATCCCCGAACCCCTGACAAGGGATTTCATCCCTTGACCCGTCTTCGCTTCGCGGCAGTTTTAAGATATCAGGCTCAGGCGAGCTTCGCAGCCTCGGCCTTGAGCTGCTCGACGCGGTCGATGCGCTCCCACGGCAGATCCACGTCCGTGCGGCCGAAGTGGCCGAACGCAGCGGTCTGGCGGTAGATCGGGCGGCGCAGGTCAAGCATGCTGATGATGCTCGCCGGGCGCAGATCGAAGCAGCGGCCGACCAGCTCGGCGAGTTTTTCGTCGCTCATCACGCCCGTGCCGTGGGTATCCACCAGCAGGGAAACCGGCTTGGCCACGCCGATGGCGTACGCCAGCTCAATCTCACAGCGCTTGGCCAGACCGGCTGCAACAAGATTCTTAGCGACATAACGGCCGGCATACGCCGCGCTGCGATCCACCTTCGTCGGGTCCTTGCCGGAGAACGCGCCGCCGCCGTGACGGGCATAGCCGCCGTAGGTATCAACGATGATCTTGCAGCCGGTGAGGCCGGAATCGCCCATCGGGCCGCCGATGACAAACTTGCCTGTCGGGTTGATCAGGAAGCGGGTCTTGCTGTCCATCAGCTGCGCCGGCACAGAGGTCTTGATCACCTTCTCGATGATCGCACGGCTGAGCTCCTCATGCTCGATTTCCGGCGCATGCTGCGTGGAGACGACGACGGTATCCACGCGCACCGGCCTGTCGTTCTCGTCGTATTCGACGGTCACCTGACTCTTGCCGTCCGGGCGCAGCCAGCTGAGCTCGCCGCTGCGGCGAACCTCAGAGAGCTTGCGGGTGATACGGTGTGCCAGCGCGATGGGCATGGGCATATACTCCGGCGTTTCATCGCAGGCAAAGCCGAACATCATGCCCTGATCGCCAGCGCCGATGTCGTTATCGCCGATGGAGCGGCCCTCCAGCGCAGCGTCGACGCCCTGCGCGATATCCGGGCTCTGGCCATGCAGCGCCGTCAGCACGGCGCAGGTGCTGCCGTCAAAGCCAAACTTCGCGCGGTCATAGCCGATCTCGCAGACAACCTTGCGCACGATGTCATCCACCGCATAGCGCGCAGTCGTCGTCACCTCGCCCATGACCATGACAATGCCGGTCGTGGTGCAAGTCTCGCAGGCCACGCGCGCATACGGGTCCTGAGAGAGGATCTCGTCAAGCACAGCGTCGCTGATCTGGTCACAAATCTTATCCGGGTGTCCCTCTGTGACGGACTCGGACGTAAAGAGCTTCTTCATCTTTTCCATATTCATTCTCCTTATATATGCCAGCTTGCATGCGTAAGAAAAACCGCTCTGACTACGCAAAATCAGAGCGGCTCAAATCTTGTCCACACCTCATCTGCCGACATCTCTGTCGTAGGATTTAGCACCGGATTTGACTCCGGTTGCCGGGCTTCACAGGGCCTATTCCCTCCGCCGCTCTGGATAAGGTTATTCATTTCGCTTTCTTATGAAAGCTGAATTATGATATCAGACTTCTTTTCTTTTGTCAAGAAGATTTTTCTGACAGAAATCCGTCTTCTTGACAGATTCATTCTGTACCTGTATAATCTCCACTGCAACACACACTGGAGGCTCCATAAGGATGAAAACAGTTTTAGGATGCGTCCGCAAGGCGGATACCGATTTTGAAATGATCGCCCCCGGCGACAGAATCGCCGTAGGCATTTCCGGCGGCAAGGACAGCCTGCTGCTATTATATGCGCTCTCGCTTTACCGCAAATTTTCCGGCAAGGATTTTACCCTGCATGCCATCACGCTCAAGATGGGACTGGAGCCCTTTGACGTATCGGGCATTGCTGCGCTGTGCGAGAAGATTTGCGTTCCCTATACCGTCATCGAAACCGAAATCGCTCACATCATTTTTGACGTCCGCAAGGAAAGCAATCCCTGTGCGCTGTGCGCCAAGATGCGCCGCGGCGCACTCAACGACGCCGCCAAAGAACTGGGCTGCAGCAAGGTTGCGCTGGGCCATCACCGCGACGACGCCATCGAAACCCTGCTCATGAGTCTGCTCTTCGAAGGCCGGCTGCACACATTTCACCCCAATACCTATCTCTCCCGCAGGGACATCACCGTCATCCGCCCGATGATCTACGTGCCCGAAAAGCACGTCAAGCATATGACAAAAGTGCTCGATCTGCCTGTAGTCAAGAATCCCTGTCCCGCAGACGGGCATTCCAAGCGCGAGGAGATCAAGGACCTGATCCGCACGCTGTCCAAAACCTATCCCAACCTCAAGGATTACATGACCGCTGCCCTGCGCAATACCGATCAGTACGGACTCTGGGACAAAAAGCTCGTGGGCGGTCCCAGGCCCAACGAGTATATCGTGGACAACAACAAATGACCTTCTGCCTGCGATAGAAGCACGCAAACAAAAATACAAAGCTCCGCCGCGAAATGCGCCGGAGCTTTTCTCTTATATTCAGCCTTTTTTCTGTTTATTCTTTGCACAGTCCATATACCGCGCCAGCACAAAGCCCGCTGCAAAGCAGACTAGCGCAAGCACAAGCGTTTTCGCGCTATCAAATTCAACTGGCACGATCTTGAGCGACGATGCAATCACAAAACCCAGAATCAGCCTGGAAACCACCGCATAATGCTTTTCATAGAGCGAATTGATCATCCGCGCCAGCGCAGCCACCGAAATGCCCAGCCCCAGCAGCAGCGGCACAATCACCGAAAAATCCAGCGACGCGATACCCGCCGTCATCGGCTCATACAATCCCATGTACAGAAGCACCGACGAGGAGCTCAGCCCGGGAATCAGCAGGCTCAGGCCCCAGATCAGGCCGCAGAGCACAAAGCTCATCATGTTCGTGTGCACTTCTGCTGTTCTGCCCCGCTCAAGCAGGCAGAACAGGAAATACGCCAGCGACAGCGTCACCACAAACGGCGTCCAGCTCATCTTGGCGTCGCTGCGTTCAGAATTCTTGATCAGCTCCGGCAGCGTGCCGCAGATCAGGCCGAAAAACAGCATCAGCGCCACCGGCGCGCAGGCCTGAAACATAACCTCCACCGCATTGGCCAGCAGTGTAAAACCAAGCAGCCAGCCAATGACGAACGGGATGAACATCTTATAATAGATCTTTACGGTTTTTCCCGGATGGGAAATCATGGCCATCATCGGCTCGTAAATACCAAACGCAACCAGCAGCACACCCCCGCTGACGCCGGGCAGAATAGCACCTGTACCAACAATCGCTCCCTGAACAGCCAGGATCAGACTCTTTAACAACATACTATTCTCCATGAAAACCCCTTACAGGCCAAGTACACTGAACACGCCTGTGCTGGCAATACCCATGATGACGCCCGCGATCACAACACCGCAGGAAACAGCAAGAGACGTCGTCTTGATGCCCATATTCAGGAAAGACGCCGCCAGCGTGCCAGTCCATGCGCCGGTGCCCGGCAGCGGAATGCCCACAAAGAGCATCAGCGCGATAAACAGGCCGCGCTCGCCGGCCGTTCTGGTCAGCTTCTGGCCGCCGCGCTCACCCTTTTCAATACAGTAAGTGAAGAATTTTCCGATATACTTCTTATCTCTGCCCCACTCAAGCACCTTGCGGGCAAAGAAATAGATCACCGGTACCGGCAGCATATTGGCGATCACGCAGACGACCAGCGCCTTGAAATAAGGCAGACCCATGCCCACCGCAATCGGCACGCCGCCGCGCAGCTCGATGAGCGGAACCATGGAAACCAGCGCACAGAGCAGATATTTTTTCAGCATATGATAATTCCCTTCTCAGAATTCTGTTCTTGTTTTCAAGTAGACGAACGCACCATATTATATATACCCAAATCATAAAAGTCAACAGGTTCCTGCTGACTTCTATATATTCAGATTTCTGCGCACGGTATGCGTCAAGATTCCCTCACGCAGCGCTTTGCGTTCTTATTTGCTCAGCATCGCGTCTGCGCGGCGGCGGATGCGATCCTTGAGGATCGTCTGCGCCAGCAGCTGCAGCTCCTTCGCCTCAAAGAGCACCACGCAGCCAAAGGGCGCCGCCAGCACGCGCTCAATCGCCGCGCGATATGTGTTCAGCTTGCTGACAAGCGCATCCACCAGCCTGTCCTCATTCTCTTCCTGCGCAAGCAGAAAGGCAATTTCATCAGTAAACGCCAGATACAGCCGCAGCAGCATCTGCGCATAGGCCGGCACGTCCGCAAGGAAGAATTCTCCTTCGCGCCTGCCCTGCTCAAGGATACCCTCGAGCACGCTCTGCATGCTGCCGAGCTGGCTGGCTTTCATCTTCTCACGCATCAGCGCGCCATCCTCTCGATAAGCCACATGGATCATCAGCGAGATGAAGCTGCTGTTGCCGCTGGCAAGGATCGTGCTGTCGTGAAACACCGCATTGAGCTTGTCAGCCGCAGAGCCCTCCGTCTGTTCGGCAGCCCGCCTGGCCTGCTCGCAGCATTCCTGCGCCCGCAGCTCACAGATCGCCTCAAGCACGGAGAGCTTGCTGTCAAAGTGATGATAAAAACCGCCCTTGGAAAAATTCATCTCGGTGAGAATATCCTGCACCGACGTCTTTTCATATCCTTTTGTGTAAAACAGGCGCTCTGCCGTGGCGAGCAGTTCGCCCCGGCGCGCATCGCCCTTCTTCATATTCCATCAGGCCTTCCCGGTTATTTCTTGCGTATCAGTCATTCTCCCTGCGCTGCAGCGCCGGAACCGTCATTGTAGAGAATCTCCTTCTGCGTGGCGCGGTATGTCGTCGTCCAGAGCTTTTTGCGCTCGATTTCGTTGCCGTCCTTGTCTTTATACACCTTGTAGGTATCCACCTCGTAGCCCGTGCGCTTCTCCCGGCCAAACTGACGCGTACCCACAGGCAGCGACGCATCGAACGTATAGAGCAGCTCATCCGACGGTTTGATCGTCTTGATCACCTTCGATTCCAGGTCGATCGTCATGCCGTCCGGCAGCATCTGACCATAAATCTCCACCGTCACCTTCTGGTCTTCATACCATGCAACGACAAAAACGGGGAATTCCCCTTCATTCTTAAAGACAAAATCCAGCGACGGCCAGTTGACCGTGGCGTCCTCGCCTTTTTCCACGTAGCTCGACGGCCAGCTGTGCGCGCTGCGCTTGACGATCTTCAGGTCTGCTCGCACGACGGCGTTGAACAAAGTCGAGGACGTCTGACATACACCGCCGCCCGTGTCATCCACCAGCACGCCGCCCGCGATCGCGCCCGCCTCACGGTAGCCCTTTGCGCCCGTGCGCTGGCCCGTGCACTCGTTAAAGGACAGCGTCTCGCCCGGAAGCACCACGCGGCCATTGAGCGCGCCGGCAGAAAGCGCAATGTTGGTATTGCGGTCCTTATCCTTGGTCGTATTGGTCGTAAAGGATGATATCCGGCCAAAAAGCCCTTCCAGCTGCGCACGATAGAGCGTCGGCTCAAGCACCTCGCCCGGCACGATAAGCGCAGTGCCATATTCGCCCGCATCCAGCGCAGCAAGGATATCCGCGCTCAGGCGCTCACGGTCAACGCGATAGCCACGTTGCGCCTCCGAAAAGGTAAATGTCCTGTTGCTGACGTCAAAAGCGTCCAGCGTCGCATTTTTGACCTCCATATCCAGGCTGTCGCCGATGATATCCACCAGACCGGCAACCGCATTGCGATCGTATGTGTAACCTGTTTTGAAATGCACGCCGTTTTGCGCCGCATGCTGGATCTGCGCATAGCGCTCCTCCAGCGTGCCCGTTCTTCCAACCGCCCATGCGCGCGCAAGCACCGCCTGTGCATCAAAGGTGACAGGCACCTGCTCGGGGGTGATATGCCAGCGCCTTTCTCTCGAAGCCACAATCAGCGAGAATGCTGCTTTCGTCTCCGCCTGGCTGCTGTCAATCAGCGCCTGCGCATCGCTCATGCTCATGCCGCCAAGATCCGTTCCGTCAAGCGTGACACCCGGATAAAACGTATCACTGCTCACAGCCTGACGAATGGCGGCATA
Source organism: Clostridia bacterium (assembly GCA_017545905.1). GTDB lineage: Bacteria > Bacillota > Clostridia > Christensenellales > Aristaeellaceae > Ventricola. Next base: position 11,108 of record JAFWXL010000092.1, read on the forward strand.
CGATTCATATGCCGCCATTTGGTTCTGATAAACTTTCGCGCCGGCGAGCCACAGGCCCGCGCAGCCCAGAATGACAATCAGCGTCCAGACCGGAAACAGGCTTCTCTCTTCTTTTGCATCAGCGCGTCCGGCGCGTTCACTGCGCTCCGGTGTACGGCGATCCAAAGCCATATTGATCCGTTCTCCTCAATCTGTGAAATCTTCATGACTGCTTCGCCGCATCAATCGCCGCAAAGAGCTCCTTCTCGTTCATGCGATAGGAAAGGATGTGCAGGCTGTCGGACAGGTGGACATTGTTGATCGCCACATCATCCGGCAGCACCAGATCCACCGGCGCAAAATTCCAGATCGCTCGCACGCCGCCCTCCACAAGGGTATCGGCAATATCCTGCGCAAATCCCTTGGGCACAGACAGCACGGCAATATCCACCTGATGCGCTGCCAGCCAGCCCTCAAGCTTCTCCATCGGCTGCACGAGAATTCCGTGCACATCAATGCCCACCAGCGCCTCGGATACGTCGAAGATCGCCTGAATATTAAAACCCTCGCGCGCAAATCCGGCATAATTCGCCACGGCACGGCCGATATTGCCCGCACCGACAATGATCATGTGATACTGCTTGTGCAGGCCCAGAATCTCGCCGATACGCTCCTTGAGATTGGACACATGATAGCCGTAGCCCTGCTGGCCGAAACCGCCGAAGCAATTGATATCCTGACGGATCTGCGAAGCAGTCAGGTTCATGCGCTCTCCCAGCTCCTGCGAGGAAATACGAACCACGCCCGCCTTTTCCAGTTCCTTCAGATGACGATAATACATGGGAAGCCGGCGCACAACAGCATCGGACACCCTGGATTTGTATGTCATAATACCGCTCCTATCCCTTGTGTGATCCATACGATACGAACTCTTAATTGATATAAGTATATCAGGAACATCCATGTCGCGCAAGTTAAACTTCGCAGACAAGCGCTCTGTCACATCAATTATAACATATATTTTAATAAATTGATAGATTTAGATTCGAGAAAAAGATCGCATTCTTTCCCGTTCTTTCTTTCGGTCGGACTTCTCCCTCTTTTTGGGTCGGAGCGGTTCGCACAGCGCAAGGTCAATACCCGAGGTCTCCAGTTCCACGCTCTCAACGCGCACACTGAGCACCTGCCCCAGCGAAAAGACATAACCCGTCCGCTCGCCGCGAAGCGTCATCCTGCGCTCGTCAAAATCAAACCAATCATCCAGCGCGCGCACGTGCAAAAAGCCCTCTGCGCCATTGGAAAGCGACACATACACGCCGTATTCGCTCACGCCCGATACCACACCGTCAAAGAGCTCGCCGATATGCTTATGCATGTATCTGGCCATCATCAGCTTGTCCGCTGCGCGCTCTGCCTCCACAGCCGCGCGCTCGCAGTCCGATGCGCGCAACGCCGCATCGCTGAGTGCATCGCCGCGCAGACCGGGGCGCCCGCCTTTGAGCACCGCCGTCAGCGCACGGCTGACAACCAGATCCGGATAGCGCCGGATCGGCGAGGTGAAGTGGCAGTAATCCTCCATCGCAAGGCCATAATGGCCCAGCGGCGCAGCATCATAGCGCGCCTTCTGCATGCTGCGAAGCGCCAGCATACTCACCACCAGAAACTCCGGCGTCTCACGCGTGCGTTCGAGCACCGCGCGGATATCGCCCGGCGCAGCCTGATGGCGGATGCCCCGCGAATCCACGCCGATACCCTCCAGAAAGCTCTTGAGCGTATCCAGCTTTTCCGGATCCGGGCGCTCATGCACGCGGTAAAGCAGCGGCAGGCCGCGGGACTTTGCAAAGCGCGCCACAGCCTCATTGGCCGTGAGCATGAAATCCTCGATCATCAGCTCCGCCTCGCCGCGGGCACGCTTCATGATTTCTACAGGTTCGCCGTTTTCATCCAGAATGAATTTGGGCTCATCCGTATCAAAGTCAATCGCGCCCTGCGCCTGACGTTTCTTTCGGATCGCCCGCGCCAGATCACGCATTTCAGACAGCGCTGCGCAAAGATCAGCCATGCGCCCTCGCTGCACCGCATCGCCCTCAAACAGCGCGTTCACATCGTCATACACAAGTCTTGCTTTGGACCGGGTGATCGTCCGCCTGATGCTTGTATGGACGACATGCCCTGTTTCGTCGATATCCATCAGCGCACTCAGCGTGAATTTATCTTCATCCGGACGCAGCGAACACACGCCGTTTGACAGCTGCTCGGGCAGCATCGGCAGCACCCTGCCGGGGAAGTATACGCTCGTGCCGCGCAGGTAAGCCTCGTGATCCAGCAGCGAGCCCTGCGGCACATAATGTCCGACGTCTGCGATATGCACGCCGAGGCGGTAAAGCCCGCTTTCCAGCTTCTCAATGCTCACCGCATCGTCAAAATCCTTAGCGTCGCTGCCGTCAATGGTAAAGGACAGCAGATCCCGCAGATCTGTTCGCTCCGGGTCGTCGGCAAGATCTGCAGGCCGGCATGCATTCGCCTCGCGCAGCACGTCATCTGCAAATTCCGTGCGCAGGCGCTGGCTGATGATCAGCGCATCCAGCGCAGCAGCAGCCTCGCTGAAGCTGCCCAAAACGCTGTCAATACACACGAGCAGTCCACCCTCGTCTTCCCAGCGGACAACCTTCGTATGCACGATATCGCCGTCATGCGCCTGCTCGCCGCCCGGACGCACGGTGATGCCCTGCGGCAGCCGACGCTCAAGCGGCAGGATATAGCGCACGCCGCGCTTCTCATGCAGCACGCCGATGATTTCCTCATGCGCGCGCTCCAGCACACGACGCACAATCACACGCTCGCGCCCGATCTTTTCCGCTTCAACCACATCACCCCAGAGCGTGCCGCGCGCGCCGTCCCTGCTGCATGTATAGACAGCGCCGTCCTGTGCCTCCATCCTGACCGATCCGTGATACAGTCCGCGAACGCTGAGGCGCAGCAGCTCACGTCCCTCCCCTGCACCCCCGCCTTTTTTGGGGCCGGCAGCCCCGGCAAAGCCGCTGATGGGGATCCGGCGCACATAGCGCTTTCCTCCAGTATTCTCTCTTTTCATCTGATCAACTCCCAGCCTTGCGGCGTCTGTTTTTCTTCAGGATGAACCGCTGTTGTACGTTTGCTCCTGTCAATCTCTGGCCAGAATACATGGAATTTCAGGCGGCATGAAAAGAGGCCAAAGCAATTCCTGCTTCAGCCTCTTTTGATTGTCTGTTGATTAGCCGATCACGGCGACGAGCAGCGCGCAGACGATGAACACGACTGCGGAAACCTTCGTGGCCAGAGCGAGCTTGCCCTCCATGGACTTCGCCTTGTTCTTGCCGAAGAAAGTCTCGGCGCCGCCAGCGATCGCACCCAGGCCGTTGCTTTCGCCCGGCTGGAGCAGAACAGTGACGATGAGAATCAGAGCAGCCACAACGAGCAGCACGGTGACAATGCCGTTAAGGATAGCCATAATCTTTTGCCTCCTTGACTCGTTAAGCGGATTAGCGCTTGGAGAACTGCGGCGCGCGGCGGGCAGCCTTCAGGCCGTACTTCTTGCGCTCCTTCATACGCGGATCGCGCGTGAGGAAGCCAGCCTTCTTCACGGCCGGACGGAGCTCCGGATCAGCCTTGATCAGAGCGCGGGAGATGCCGTGGCGGATCGCGCCGGCCTGGCCAGCAAGGCCACCGCCGTACACATTCACCAGCACGTCATAGCGGCCCTCCAGAGAGGTGAGAACCAGCGGCTGACGGACGGTCATCTTCAGGGTCTCCAGACCGAAGTAGTTATCGATATCGCGACCGTTGATCACGATCTTGCCTTCGCCCGGAATGAGGCGAACACGAGCAATGGCCTTCTTGCGGCGGCCAACCGCCTGATACTGAACCTGTGCCATGTGTCAAACACTCCTTCCTGCTATTACTTCACGAGCTCGAGCACGGTCGGCTTCTGGGCCTCATGCTCATGCTCAGCACCGGCGTACACGCGCAGCTTGCGCGCCATCTGACGGCCCAGCGGGCCCTTGGGCAGCATGCCGACGACGGCGTGCTTCACCGCGAACTCCGGCTTCTCAGCCATCAGCTTGCGGTACTTGATCTCCTTGAGGCCGCCCGCAAAACCGGAATGATGGTAGTACGCCTTCTGATCCAGCTTCTTGCCGGTCAGGACAACCTTCGCAGCGTTGATGACGATGACGTGATCGCCGCAGTCGACGTGCGGGGTGAAGGTGGGCTTGTTCTTGCCGCGCAGGATAGCGGCAACCTGGCTGGCCAGTCGGCCAAGGGTCATGCCGTCGGCGTCAACGATATACCAGTTGCGCTCGACGTTCTGGGCATTTGCCATAAACGTTTTCACGTGAATTTCCTCCTCGTGGTGAATCCTTTATCCACTATAAAACGCATCGCGCTGGTCAGACGCTCTGCAAACGCGCATACGCAGGCCCGGGGCTAACAGGCGAACATACGCAATGGTTATTTTAACCGCAATCCCACATATTTGTCAAGACTTATTTCTTGTTTTGCTCAGGAAATTTTACGTTTTTCCATCTTTTCCCCCACGTGCAGCCAGCGTCCCGTTTTGAATCTCGCATACACGACAAGCGCACGCGTGGTCTGGTCCAGCACAATCGTCAGCCAGGCGCCCGTCAATCCCCAGCCCAGCGTATAGATAAACACCGGCGCAAGCATCACGCGGAAAATCCAGATGCCCGCCATGGACGCGATCAGCGGGAATTTGGTATCCCGTGCACCGCGCAGGCCCGCCGCAATGGGCAGCTGCGTGCAGATGCCCGGCATGCCCAGTGCAATGAGCTTCAAAACGCCGCCGGACAGTCGGATTACCTCCGGATCCGTCGTGTACAGCGAGGCGATCATTTGCGAGCCCAACACAAAGAGCACAGCAATCAGCGCAGCCGAAATCATGCTCATCCTGTGAATCAGGCGCACAAAGTCGGTCGCCTTCCCCTTCTCTCCTGCGCCCAGGCTCTGTCCCGTCAGCGTCGTCGCCGCCACGCCGAACGCCTGTCCCGGCATCCAGCTCAGGCCGTTGATGCTCAGGCCGATCTGATGCGCTGCAAAGATCATGGTACCCAGTCCGGACACCTGCCGGGCAAAGATGATAAAACCAACCTGCATGATCAGCTGCTCAAGCATGCTGGTCATGCCGACACTCAGGATTCTCTGTATCCATTTCAGGCGCAAACGCCAGCCTCCGTCCAGACGCATGCGCACCGGCGTATCCACGTGAAACGCCGTATACAGCGCCAGCACAAGCCCCAGCCCCTGCGACAGCGCCGTGGACACCGCCGCGCCGGCCACGCCCATTTTCGGCATGCCGAATTTTCCGTAGATGAGCACGTAATTGCCCATGACATTGAACATATTGGCGATCAGGTTGTATTTCATGGGCAGCTTCGTCTGGCCCACGCCGCGAAGGCCCGCCGTCACAGCAAAGGTCATCGACAGGGGCAGCATTCCCATCGCCACAATCTGCAGATACTCCTTCGCATAGGCAAACGTATCTTCCCCTGCGCCCATGAACCTGACGATCGGCCCGGCAAAAACAAACACCAGCGCCGCAGCCGCCGCACCGACTGCTGCATTGAGCATCAGCGCATTGCGGGCAATCTGGCTGGCGCTGCGCCTGTCGCCTGCGCCAATGGCCCACGCAACGCCCGCCGTCGTACCGACATTGAGCGCAATGAGCACCGAGCGCACGAGGTTTGTCGGGTTATTCGTCAGACCTACAGCCGCTATCGCCACCGCAGAAACCTCGCTCCTGCCCAGCATGATGGTATCCACCATGGTGAACAGGTGCGAGAGCACCAGTTCCAGCAGAGCTGGCAGCATGATCGCCATAACCTTGCTGATATCCTCACGGCTCAGGTCGAGCCCTGCTTTCAGCTTTTGCATCTCCACAGCCTCCTTATGGCAGCGTTTCTATTTAATATAGCAGGAAACCTTCCTGCCGTAAAGCAGCCGGGATTTATTTGCCCGATTATTTGCTCAGCCGCCGGACTGCACACAGAATCCGCAGCCTTTTTCTGAACATTTTCACGCTTTCCTTTATATGGGAAGCATGATATAATAAAAATGATAGCGTTTTATCATTATGTTCATCAAAGGAGCACAACAGAATATGAGCAGGAAGACTTTCGGAATCGTCGGCTGCGGCTTTCTGGGCAATATCGTCGCCGATGCCTATATGATGGGTCTGCTTGAGGATTATGCGCTGATCGGCGTATCCGGCATTCCGCTGGAAGCCGCCGTTTCCACCTCTGTCAAATGTGATTGCGCCTGCTGCGCCGATGTGGACGCGCTGCTGGCCATGAAACCCGATTATATCGTCGAGACCGCTTCCGTCGAGTGTGTGCGCACCCATGCCGTGAAAATTCTCGAAAGCGGCGTGAACCTCGTCGTCGTCTCCATCGGCGCCTTTGCCGATCTGGATTTCTACGAGAAGGCCAAGGCTGCTGCCGTCAGAGGCGGCGCCAAGATTCACCTTGCCTCCGGCGCAATCGGCGGCTTTGACGTGCTGCAGACCATAAGCCTGATGGCCAAGGCGCAGAATCTCGCCGAGACTTCCGGCATCGAGACGCACACCGGCTGCAGGGGCTTCATCCCGACCCCCGTCTGGAACGACTCCCTGCTCACCGAGCAGAAGACCGTCTTCACCGGCAACGCCATGCAGGCCATCGCCACGTTCCCGCGCCGCGTGAACGTCGCCGTGGCGACCTCTCTGGCCACCACCGGTCCGGAGATCACCAATGTGATCATGCACAGCGTACCAAACTGGCAGGGCGACGATCACAAGATCACCGCCGAGATCGACGGCGTGAAGGCCGTGGTGGATATCTACTCCCGCACCAGCGCCATCGCCGGCTGGAGCGTGGTCGCGCTGCTGCGCAATCTCGCGTCCCCGGTGTGTTTCTTCTAACCAGCCCGAGGGAATGTTGGGGCTGCCGCCCCAAACCCCGCCTGGGGATTTCGTCCCCAGCCCCTTCTTCGCTTCGCGCCGCACAAAATACACTTAAGCTGAACAAAGGAGCTATACGATATGTTCAAGAAGCTGGTTGCCATCGAGCCCGTCAGCCTGATCCCCTCCGCTGAGGAGAAGCTGAAGGATTACGCTGAGGAGATCGTCATGTACCGCGACATTCCCGCGGATGACGCGGAGATCCTTCGCCGCATCGGCGACGCAGACGCCGTTCTGCTCAGCTATACCTCCCGCATCACGCGCAGTGTGATCGAGCATTGTCCGAATGTGCGCTACATCGGCATGTGCTGCAGCCTCTATTCCGAGGAGAGCGCCAACGTCGATATCGCCTGCGCCCGCGAACGCGGTATCCGCGTGCTGGGCATTCGCGACTACGGCGACCGCGGTGTGGTCGAGTATGTGCTTCACGAGCTCATCGGCCTTCTGCACGGCTTTGGCGGCAAAAAGATGCTGCGCGACGAGCCGGCGGAGATCACCGGCCTGAAGGTCGGCGTTGTGGGTCTTGGCGTTTCCGGCAAGATGATCGCCGAGGCGCTGCAGTTCATGGGTGCGGAGATCTCTTATTACAGCCGCAGCCGCAAGCGCGACGCCGAACTGGCCGGCATGGCCTACAAGCCGCTGCCCCTGCTGCTGGAGAAGAATGAGGTCATATTCACCTGCCTGAACAAGAACGTGCTGCTGCTGCAGAAGCCGGAATTTGAAGCGCTGGGCAACGGCAAGGTGCTCTTCAATACCTCCATCGGCCCGGGTTTCGACTCTGCCGCGCTGAACGAGTGGGTTCGCCAGGAAGGCAACTACTTCTTCTGCGACACCAGAGCCGCTGCCGGCGAGGTTCCTGCGGACTTCTTCGATCTTGAGAACGTACACTGCCCGGCCGTCTCTTCCGGCCGCACGAAGCAGGCGTTCGTCCTGCTGAGCCAGAAGGTGCTCGCCAATATCGAGACCGCGCTCGCCGAGATCGAAGGCTAAGCAAATAAGCGAAAGAGGATGCTGAAAAGCATCCTCTTTTTTGGGATTACCTGCCGTCCAAACGTCCCTCGTCAGCTTTTCGGCGCAAGGATCTCGGCAGCGTCCACGCGGACAAAATAGCCCTGCGCATGCCTGCACACCGGGCATACCGGCGGCGCCTGCATGCCATGGTGAACATGGCCGCAGTTCAGGCACAACCATGTCACGTTATGGTCACATCTGAAGAGCTTACCCTCTTCAATCCGCTGTGCCAGCTGCCCGAATCGGTCGCCGTGCGTCTGCTCGATTTCGGCAATCATCTCAAACGTGCCCGCCACAGCAACGAATCCCTCTTCCCGGGCAATCCGGCCGAACTGCGGATAGACGTGGTTCGCCTCTTCATATTCGTTATGCTGGGCGCTGCGGAGCAGCCGTGCAGGCATCCAATCGGCATTTTCCACCGGATAACTGCCGTCGATGCGGATGCTTTCCCCTTCGCAGGAAGCCAGATGCCTTATAAACAGCTCCGCATGCTCCTTTTCCTGATCCGCCGTGAACCGGAAGACCTGCTCAATCCAGTACAGACCGGCGCTGCGCGCAACTTCAGCAGAGAATGTATACCGATTTCTGGCTTGGCTCTCACCTGCAAACGCGCGCATGAGGTTTTCCCTCGTTCTGCTTCCCCTGAAATCCATCAAGAATCCCTCCTTACAGGCATTTTACCCGCCGGGAGGGATTCTATGTATCATTTTCCAGTTCAGTCATTCAGGTTCGGCGCATCCCCAAGCTCTCCGCTCTTCCAGTGCCTGCGGCACAGGCTGATATACGCCGAATTTCCGCCCAGCAGGATCTGTTCGCCCTCGCGCACGATCTTCCCATCGTGGATGCGCGCATTGAATGTCGCCTTTCTGCCGCACCAGCAGATCGTCTTGATCTCCTCGATCGTATCCGCCCAGCAAAGCAGCTCCCGGCTGCCTTCAAACAGCTCGCCCCTGAAATCCGTGCGAAGTCCGTAGCAGATCACCGGAATGTCATGTTCATCGACGATATCCACCAGACAGCGAACCTGCGCGCTCGTCAGGAAATGCGCCTCGTCCACGATCACGCAGGCAATGCCGTCAAGGCTGATCTGGTCGAGATCCTCCACAAAGCGGCACTGCGCCTCCAGCCCGCAGCGCGAGCGCACGCATGTCGCGCCGTCGCGGTTTTCCAGCTTCGGCTTGAGCATGAGCACTTCCCTGCCGCGCTCCCTGTAATTATACTGAACCATGACCGCGTTGGCCGTCTTGCTCGAACCCATCGCTCCATAGCGGAAATACAGCTTTGCCATCGTTTTATCTCCTCATCGCCCTGCGGCATTATTTACATGTGAGTTATTATATCTGCTGGCGCAAACAAATGCAAGCACATCCATGCATGTAAAAAGCGCATGCCGGAGCATGCGCCGAAATCTGCCCGATCATGTGCGTCTTTTTCTTCGGTCATTCCATTTCAAAGCGCGCCTTCATGTATGCCTTGACAATCTCCAGACACTTATCCTCCGGCATGTGGCCGGTATTCAGGCAGAGGTCATACAGCGCAGCATCGTGCCACAGGCGGCCGGTAAAATACTTGTAATAGTCCGCGCGGCGCTTGTCAATCCGCTTGATCTTCTTTTCGGCCTCTTCCAGATTCAGGCCGTCCATCTGCATCACGCGGCGGACGCAGTCCACCACAGGCGCAGTCACGAAGACATTCATCACATTCTCCCTGCCGCGCAGAATGTAGTTCGCACAGCGGCCCACGATCACGCAGTTGCGCGTGGAAGCAAGCTCACGAATGATCTTCGCCTGATATCTGAACAGATTCTCATTGGAGATGAAATCGTCGCTGTCCGGCGGGATCACTTCACCCGTGTACATTTCCTTGGCGATGCGGAACAGGGGCATGCGCTGCTTGTTTTCATCCGCCTGCCTGAACAGCTCTTCGCTGATTCCGCTGTCATCGGAAGCGATGCGCAGAATCTCGCGGTCATAGAACTCATAGCCAAGCTCTTTCGCCAGCATTCGTCCCATCTTCCTGCCGCCGCTGCCATAACTGCGCGCAATCGTAATCACGTGGTTGCTCATCGGGATCCCTCCTGCCTGCTTCAAGTGATAATCATAATATCCTCACTTAAATTATAGCAAATCCTTGGTCAAAATCAACAGATATTTCGAATTTTTCCCGTGTAATCGTTCATGTTTTCTGCATGGAACTGCACACCAGATCATCCATTGATCACATTCTGCGGACAGCCTGACAGGAATGCCTGTACGTTTTTTGCCGCGATATCACGCAGCCTCTCCCTCGTCTGCCTGGGCGCCCATGCCACATGGGGCGTGATGATGGTACGGGGCGCCCGCAAGAGCGGATTGTCCGCTGCCGGCGGTTCCACGCCCAGCACGTCCGCCATGTAGCATGCCGCCTTGCCGCTTTCAAGCGCCCGCGCCATGGCCGCTTCATCCACCAGCGGGCCACGCGCCGTATTGATCACCCGCACGCCGTCCTTCATCGCTGCAATCGCATCACAGCCAATGATTCCCTGCGTCTTTTCAGTCAGCGGGCAGTGCAGCGAAATCACATCGCTGCGCTCAAGCAGCGCCTGAAGCGGGACAAACTCCACGCCCTCGGCGTCCGGCCTCGGCGTTCGCGTATACGCAATCACATGCATGCCAAACCCTGCCGCAGCGCGCGCCACTGCCCGGCCGATGCTGCCAAAGCCGACAATGCCCATCGTCTTTCCGGCCAGCTCCTCGGAAGAGCCGACGTAGAAGCAGAAATCCGGGCTTGCGCTCCACGCGCCGCGCTTGACCGCCGCATCATATTCATGCACGCGGCTGGCAGAAGCCAGCAAAAGCGCCATGGTATGCTGCGCCACCGCCTGCGTCGAATACGCCGGCACATTCGTCACCGTTACGCCGCACGCGCTGGCAGCCTCGATATCCACAACGTTATATCCCGTTGCCAGCACGCCGATATACCTCATCTGCGGGCATGCCTGCATCACTTCGCGCGTGATTTTCGTTTTATTGGTCAGCACGACCGGCGCATCGCCGATGCGCGCCGTCACCAGCTCCGGCGGCGTCCTGTCATATACCGTCACCTCGCCAAGCAAGTCAAGCGTCCCTCTGTCCAGATCTCCCGGAAAAAGCGTATATCCGTCAAGGACAACAATCTTCATAATCATGCACCTCTGGCTTTTGTCTGGATAGCCGCGATCTTATTGCCATTTTCATATCGCCGCTTCCATTATACGCCGCCGCTGCCATGCTTTCAAGCGCTGCACGCCGTTGACTTTTCAGAACTAACCTGTTATACTGACAATACCATGTCCAGTCATGCGTGTCAGCGCATCACTGCGGCACTCAGGAAGTCATCTAGCTTCTGAACGGAGGTCTGTGATATGAAGCGTCTTCTTCTTTTCTTCGTCTGCGCAGTCATGGCGGCTTCACTGGCCAGCGCCGAGGCTCTGCCGGGCACAACAGCCGCACCGGATGCCGCCGTGAGCACCAGTGTGCCCGTGCTGGACTTCGACCTGCTCACGCCGGAGAATCCCGCTGCCACGCCCGTGGCCGTCGATCCGATCGACAAGCCCACGCCCACGCCTGCCCCCACGCCCAATTTCGTCTATGAGACGTACGAGAATCCGACGATGGGCATTTCCTTCTCCATTCCCTATACGTGGCATCTCAATCCGAATACCAATCAGGCGACGACGGTGCAGTTTGTCGAGCCCAAGAGTGAGATGATGGAGCAAGGCGGTTATCAGACCCGCATCACCATCGAAAAGTACAACATGGGTCTGCAGCAGACGGCTACCGACGCGCGCAGCCGTCTGGAAACCATCCTTGAGGAGCTCGCGCCCACGTTCACCACATTTACCCCGGGCAATATCGACTCCGGCGATTTCGGCGCAGGCCGCGGCTACTACTGCTATTACAAGGCCGATTACACCGACGGCTCGAAGACCTATGAGATGAACGGACGCATCATCGTCGTCGCTCACGAGAAAGCCCTCTATCAGATCCGTCTGACCACCCCGCGCGACTGGTATTCCTACTACAACTACCTCTGGCGCAAGGTTCGCTCCACGATCAAATTCCAGTAAATCAATCAAAACACAGGCTGCAGGGCACATCGCCTTGCAGCCTTTTTCATTGCAGGCAAAAGCGGCCAGAGGCAGTATACTTCCGAACAGCTTAACAAGCTTAAATCAAAAAAGCGGCCAGTGGCCGCTTCCTCTTCCGAACAGCTTTACAATATGAAGTCATCCAGTGCTCGCAGCAAGGTTTTTCGCGTAGTTTCCTATTACACAAAAAACTGCCGACCATTCGGTCGGCAGCTCATTTACTGTTACTTGCGGCGCATATAAGCCGGGATACCATCCATGAAGGATCGCGGCGCGCGCTGCTCCTCAATCGGAGCACGCTCCGGTTCGGCAGCCGGCGGAGGCGTCATCTCCGGCATCGCGGCGAAAGGAGAAACACGCTGGGCGCCCGGATTCTCGTTATTCAGGAAAGCGGGAACCTCCGGCTCAACAGGATTGGGCGCATAGCCGGTCACCGGGGTATAAGCGGCGTCATAGCGGCCATAGGGGCGGCCGGCAGCCGGAGCCTGATAGCCCTGCGCGCCGTAGCTCTGCGGCACATATGCAGCCTGGCTCGGCAGGGAAGCCGGACGCTCGGCGCTGGAAGCGCGCGGCGGGAACGGCACCTTTTCAAAGCCGGTGGCGATGACGGTGATATGCACTTCATCCTCAAGCGTATCGTCGATGCTTGCACCGAAGATGATGTTCGCCTCGCTGTCTGCGGCGGCGGTAATCATCTCGACGGCGTCGTTGATATCCACGATGGAGCAGTCGGAGTTGCAGGTCACATTGATGAGCACAGCGCGTGCGCCGTCGATGCTCGTCTCCAGCATCGGAGAAGAGATCGCATTCTGCGCAGCGTCGGCCATGGCCTTCTCGCCCTTGCCCACGCCGATGCCCAGATGCGCCATGCCGCCGGACTCCATGACAGCCTTCACGTCCGCAAAGTCCAGATTGATGATACCAGTCTGGGAAATCAGATCGGAAATACCCTGAATGCCCTGGCGCAGCACGTCGTCGGCAAAGTTGAACGCACCCTTGAAGGACGTACCCTTCGGACAGACCTGCAGCAGGCGCTCATTGGGGATAACCACCAGCGTATCCACGCGCTGCTTGAGCTCATCGATACCGTTCTCAGCCTTGCGCATGCGGGTCTTGCCCTCAAACGCGAACGGCTTGGTCACCACAGCGATGGTCAGAATTCCCATGTCGCGGGCGATCTCGGCCACCACAGGCGCAGCGCCCGTGCCGGTGCCGCCGCCCATGCCGGCGGTGACAAACACCAGATCCGCGCCCTTGAGCGCGTTGGCAATCTCCTCGCGGCTCTCCTCAGCGGCCTTCTTACCGATTTCCGGCGTCGCGCCGGCGCCCAGGCCCTTGGTCAGCTTCTCGCCGATCTGGATCATGGTGGCAGCTCTGCTGGTGCGCAGCGCCTGCACATCGGTATTGACGGCAATAAAGTCGACGCCGGTCACACCGCAGTCGACCATGCGGTTGAGCGCGTTTCCGCCGCCGCCGCCGCAGCCTACAACCTTAATGGAAGCTGCCGGACGCTCGTCCATTTCAATTTCAAACACAGGAAAATCCCCCTTTTGTTGTGTAAGCCCTGCTCCAGCCCCGGCTTTTGCCCGGGCTGCCATAGGCCTACGATACTTTGTCAGCGCTGCCCGCTCAGGCATGCCGTTTCATTTCGTCAACGTGCACCGCGCATTTTCACGCTCAGCGGCGGAAGAAACGCTTGATGCGGTCAAACAGACCTTCGTCTTGTTCTTCCAGTTCGATGGTATTGTACACCAACTCAAGCAGGCCGCTGCCGCTGGCATAGATCTGCGCAGGCTTGAGTTTGACCGTCTTGGCTGCCGCTTCGCGCACATTGCGCGACAGCTTGCTGGCCGCGTAAACGCGCGCGCCGGTCATGGGCATCAGGCCGCCGCCGGTGAAATAGATATTGGACCAGTTCCCAAGGCGGATGCCGCTCTTCTTGATAGCCTCGTCGATCATCTCCAGCATCTCGTCCACGCGCGCATCGACCATCATGCTGATCTGATCACCGTCGAAGGTTTCCGTCTGTCCGCCTTCGCCCTGCACTTCGATCTGCGTGTTCTTGGGCGCATTGAACGTGTAGCTGCGCTTGATCTTCTCACACATGTCAAACGGCTTTTCAAGGCCATAAGCCAGATCCAGCGTGATATGCGCGCCGCCGACCGGCAGCACCTTCTGCCAGATCAGCGCATCGCCCTCGACCGCCATCACCTCGGTGGACAGATAGCCCACATCGACCAGAATGGCCGTGTGATCGCGCTCCTCAAAGGGGATCATCTGCATGGCCTCGCCCACGGAGGTGGAGAAGAAGCCCTTGACCTCGATATTCAGTTCGCGCAGGCGCTCGGTCACATCGTTGACGAAGAACTGATCCGCCAGCACAAAGCCGATCATACCCTCAAGCGTAGAGCCCTTCTGATCGACGGGCTCAAGCGTCTTCTGGCCGCCGTCCACCTTGAACCAAGCGGGGCTGCGATGAATGATCACGCCGGTCGGACGGTCAAGCATCTCTGTCGCCTGTCGCTGCAGCTTTTCAACGTCAGCGCTGGTCACCTTCGGGTCTGCACCCTGAAGCGTCACGCTCGATTCGATCACATAGACGCGGACAAACTAGCCCGGTACGCCCACATATACCTCTTTGATATGGGTGCCGACCTTATTCTCCGCCGCCTCAATCGCGCTGGCAATCGCATCGGTCACATCGCCGGGAGCATTCCACTCACCGTTCATGAAGCCATCATACTGCGCCATGCCGGCGGAGGTAATGGTTACCTTCTGATACGCGCTCTCCTCTGCAAGCAATACCAGCACCTTGGACGTGCCAAAGTCCAGAACCGCTGTCGCTTTTTTCATCATACGATCTCATGCTCCTGTCTGCCCGCATGTAAATTCGCCCGAATGGGCGCAAAATATCATCTGATTTGCTATTATTATGCGAGTTTATTGTAACCGATTATGCCCGTTCTTTCAAGCCACTTGAGCAAATTTTGTCCATTTTCTGCCCAAATTCTGCCGCCCGGACAGCCTGTCCGGATCACCTGCCCGGCGTTGTCTCCGGTGCAATGGTCGGCGTCACCGTAGGCACCGGCGTCACCGTCGGCAGCACCGCCGGGATGTAGTGCGCATTGTTTCCGTTGGATACGTCGATCTTCGCCCCCATCAGATCACCGCTCGCCTCGCCGATATTGAGCACCTCTCTGGCGATGAGCATCTTCGCGCGGATGGAAGAGAGATCGCCCAGTACAACCTTGGCGCCCTCGGCGGTGAACAGGTATATGTTCTCTGTGTTTTTGATGTTCAGCTCCGACGTCCGGCTGATGACACCGGCCTCATCCAGCTCGCCAAGCACAGCTTCCATCACTTCCAGCTGCCGCTTATCGTGCACAGGCAGCTTCTCGCCCACGGTGATGCGCGAATTGGGCTCAATAGCAAATCCGGAAACCTTCGGTCCTGCCACGCCTGCGGGATACGTGCTGCCCGCGCACTCGAGCACCATGCCTGTTTCGTCCAGCACATAATAGTATCCCAGATCATAGACGACAGCCATGCCCAGCCGCTCGGAAATGCGAAGGGTCAGCGTGCCTCGATAGTCGAATTCATGCCCCACGTATTCGATATACCGGTTCTGCTCCAGCCTTGCCTTGAGCTGCTGCGAGGTGATGCTCAGCAGATTATCTCCGGGCTCGACGCCGCTTTGCGTAACAACCTCCTCGCGCAGCAGATTGCGATTGCCCACGACCATGATATCGCGGATGACGAAGACCTGAGAACAAACCAGTACAATCAGCGCAGCAAGCGAAGCAACGACCACAATGGTCATCATCATGCTCTGTCTGGCTGCTATTTTGCGTTTCTTATGCCTCACGATTGTTTTCCTTTCCCTGCGGGATCACCCGCCCCTGCTCGCGCGAGATATTGAGTAGTATGCCCACTGCCGCCATGATCATCGTCACCGACGTGCCGCCCGCGCTGAAAAACGGCAGCGGAAGTCCTGTGGTGGGCATGATGCCCGTCACCACACCCATATTGATGAACGCCTGCAGACCGATCATCGATGTAATGCCGCCCGCAAGCAGGCTGCCGTAGCGGTCCCTGCTTTCAATCGCCACGCGCAGCCCTGCAAAGACAAATGCACAGAACAGCAGAATCACCGCCGTACATCCGGCAAGGCCGAAATCCTCGCCCACAATTGCAAAGATAAAATCTGATTCCGGATACGGCAGATAGGCGAATTTCTGTCTGCCCTGCCCCAGCCCCATGCCAAAAAGACCGCCGGAGCCCAGCGCAATGAGCGACTGGGAGAGCTGATAGCCCTCATCGCTCATCTTGGCAAACGGATCGCGGAACGAGAGCAGCCGCTCCCTGCGATACGGCGCGCTCCACGCGTAAAACGCACCCACACACAAGCCGCAAAGGCCAAGCAGCGTCATGTGCCTTTTTCTCAGCCCGGCGCTGAAGAGCATCAGCAGCGCACAGATGAGAATGCTGCCGCCGGTGGACAGATTCGGCTGTTCCAGAATCAGCAGAAACATGACGCCCGGCACAATCAGCAGCGGAACAACGCCGGTAAAAAAACGATGAAGCTCGCCGCTTCTCCTGTCGAGCGCGCCTGCCATGAAGATAACCATCGCATACTTGGCAAATTCCGAGGGCTGCATGCTCATGCCCGCGATGCTCAGCCAGCGGCGCGAACCATTGATGCTCACGCCGATTCCCGGAATGATCACCAGAATCAGCAGCACCGCGCTCACGCCCAGCAGCGCCAGCATCACCTGCGGCCGCCGGTAGAGCCTGTAGGGCACATTGGACAGAAACACGCATGCAGCCGCACCCAGCGCGACACCCAGCAGCTGCTTTTTCACCGCGGAAAGCGGATCGCCGCTCGCCGTGCGCTGATAATATGTCGCGCTGAAGAGCGTAATCAGCCCCAGCACGATCAGCAGGATCATCAGCAGCACCACGGTCTTGTCGCATGTGCGCCGCGCGGTTTTGTTCATTCAAGCGCCTCCTCCGATACAGACCTTATGCCTATTTGTATCTTTGGTAAGCGCTGCAGATTAAAGCGCCATGACCTTTTCCTTGAAGATTCTGCCCCTGTCCTCAAAATCTCTGAACATATCAAAACTGGCACATGCCGGCGAGAGCAGCACACAGCCGCCGGAAACAGCCTTCTCACGGCACTGCAGCAGACACTGATCAAAGTCATAGCCCGCTTCGGAAACAGCGTCGCACCCCGCTTTATGCAGCGCTGCGCGGATCTTCGCAGCCGTATCGCCGATGAGCACGCAGTGCGTGATCACATCCGATGCGGCAATCGCTTCCGCCAGCGCATCAAAGGACGTACCCTTGTCGCTGCCGCCGAGGATGAGCACGGTTGGCTTTGTCATCGTCGCGATGGCCTTGAGCGTTGAGTCGACGTTGGTGCCCTTGGAATCATTGATCCACGTAACGCCGCCGAGCACGCGCACGGTTTCAATCCTGTGCTCCACGCCCCTGAAGCTTCTGAGCACAGGCGCCATCAGCTCCGGCGCAACGCCCATCGCTCCGGCGATTGTGATCGCCGCCAGCGCATTTTCCAGATTGTGCGGGCCGGGGATAAACACCTCATCCGCCGGGCATATCGCGATCGGCTCGCCGTTAAGATTCAGCGTGATCATGCCCTCGCGCACATCCGCGCCGCTGGGCACCTGCTGCGTACGTGAGAACCAAACAACCTTCGCTGCAAGCCCCTTCGCCATCTCATGGCAGGTCGGATCGTCGTAATTGAATACCGCGACGTCCTCCGCCGTCTGCCTGTCAAAGATACGGCGCTTCATGTCTATATAGCACTGCATCGAGCCATGGCGCGCGATATGATCCTCTGTGATATTGAGCACCGAGCCGACATGCGGATGAAACGTGCTGATCGTCTCACACTGATAGGAACTGACCTCCGCGACCGTCAGGTCATCATCCGTCGTCTCCAGCGCATCGGCGGTGATCGGATAGCCGATATTGCCCACAACATGTGTGCCGCGGCCGGTCGCACGGAAGAGCTCGCCCACCAGTGTGGTGGTCGTGGTCTTACCGTTGGTGCCGGTAATCGCGCACAGGCCGCCGCGCATCATGCGCGCGCCCAGCTCCAGCTCGCCGATAACCTCCACACCCTTTGCCAGCGCCTCCTGCACAAACGGCTTGGCAACCGGAATGCCCGGGCTGAGGATCATCATATCCTGCGCATCCAGATGCTTCTGCGGTCCCTCTCCCAGCGCAAAGATGCAGCCGAGGCTGCGCAGTTCGTCCAGCGAATCGCCGAAGCTCTCCTCCGTTTTCATATCGCTGATGGTGACAACCGCGCCCTTTCTGGCCAGCAGTTTTGCTGCGGCAATGCCGCTTCGGGCCATGCCCAGCACCAGCACGCGTTTATTCTTCACATCCATGGTATTTCCTCCTTCGGGAACCGCGGGGCGGCTGCCCCGTACCCTGCCTGGGGATTTCATCCCCAGCCCCCTTCTACACTTCGCGCGGTTCAATGCAGGTCTGCAATAAATCGATAAACGGCAAAACCGCTTCCGCGAGCATTGCAGAATCTTCTCTGCAGGGCTTTTCGGAAGCGGGTATGCTTTGTCTTACAGCACGCCGATCAACGTGATCAGGCACAGCGCCGCGGTCGTCGTCATATACATGGCGACAATGCGGAATTCGCTCATGCCGCAAAGCTCAAAGTGATGATGAATCGGGGACATCTTGAAGATGCGCTTGCCGCCCGTCTTCTTGAAATAGGTTACCTGAATCATCACCGACAGGCTGCTCATGAGCATCCAGAATGCAATAAGCACCAGAATCAGCGGCTGACGCAGCAGCATCGCCGCAGCAACCACTGCGCCGCCGATAAACATGGAGCCGGTATCGCCCATAAACATCTTTGCCGGATGCACGTTATACAGCCAGAAGCCCATCAGGCCGCCGACCATTGCCGTACACACAATGCCCAGATCGCCGCCAAGGCCATACGCAGCCGCAATCACGGCCAGCGCTGCAAAATCAAGCATCGACACGCCGGTACACAGACCATCCAGACCATCGAGCAGGTTGGCGCTGTTGGTGGTGCCCACGATGACAAACATCATCAGCGGTATATAGAGGATGCCCAGATCCAGTTCCGCCTTCAGGAATGGAATGCGGATGCTTGATCCAACCAGCGGATGAAAATAACAGTACACGGAAAACGCCAGCGCCAGGCCCGTCTGAAAGATCATCTTCTGCTTGGCCGTCAGTCCCGCATTCTTGCCGCCGCGGATCTTGGTCATGTCATCTGCAAATCCGATGCACATGTTGCCAAGCGCCATCAGCAGTACCGCCAGCGTCATATTCTGCCACAGCGGCATGCTGTAATCGCCAAGGAGCAGACCCACAGCGATTGCTGCTCCGGCAAAGGTCAGGCCGCCCATGATCGGAGTACCCTGCTTTTTCTTGTGCGCCTCAGGCGCCAGCTCGTAGATATTCTGGCCGAATTTCAGCTTATAGAGAACCGGCAGCAGCAGCTTGCCCAGCAGCGCGCCAACCATAAAGGCCAGCACGACGGAAAGCATCATCCTTTGCATGTGTCATTCCTCCGAATCTTCCGCAGGTAAAGCGCCCGCAGTTAACTTTTCTGCTTCATTTCTTCAAGAAGCTCCAGAACGATCTCCTTCTCGTCAAACGGATGCTTAACGCCGCAGATGTCCTGATAGGTCTCGTGGCCCTTGCCCGCCAGCACGACGATATCGCCGCCCACCGCCATTTCCATGGCCTGACGGATCGCCTCGCGGCGGTTTTCAATCACCTCATAGCGGGCGCCGGTGGGCTTGATGCCCTCCTCAATTGCCGTAAGGATGGTCATCGGGTTCTCAAAGCGCGGATTGTCGCTTGTGAGAATCGAGTAATCCGCCAGCTTTCCGGCAATCTCGCCCATCATCGGGCGCTTGCCTTTGTCGCGGTCGCCACCGCAGCCGAAAACCAGAATAATGCGTCCGCGGCAGAACTCGTGCACCGTATGCAGGATATTCTCCAGCGCATCCGGCGAGTGGGAATAATCCAGAATCATGCGGTAGGGCGTGTCTGTGGCGAGCATCTCCACGCGGCCCGGCACGGATACAACCGCTTCAAGACCCTTTTTGATCTCCGGCAGGCCTACGCCCACCACCAGCGCGCAAGCCGCAGCCACAAGCGCATTGTAGACGTTGAACATGCCGGTCAGCAGCAGGTGAACACGCTCAAACTGCAGGTTGCGCAGGCTGAGCGTGAAGGATACGCCGCTCTCCGTGATTTCGATATCGCGCGCAAACAGATCCGCGCGGGCGGAGATGCCATAGGTCAGTGTCGGGCTGGTCAGATCCTTCATGATTTCCGGCGCCGTTTCCTCATCGACGTTGATCGCCGCATTGCGCACCATATCCGGCGTGAAGAGCAGTTTCTTGGCCTCGAAGTACTTCTCCATCGTACCGAAGAAATCCAGATGATCCTGCGAAAGATTCGTATACGCAGCCACCTCGAAATTCATCGCTACCAGCTTGCGCAGATACAGCGCATGCGCAGAAACCTCCATGCACACCACCTGCACGCCGGCGTCCGCCATGATGCGCAGGATGGAAAACATCTCAATCGGATCGGGCGTGGTCAGCTTGCTGGGCAGCTTGGTATCGCCCGCGATACAGCCCGTCGTGCCGATGATGCCGCAGCGGATGCCCGCCGCCTCAAAGATACTCTTAAGCAGGAAAGTTGTCGTCGTCTTGCCCTTCGTTCCGGTGATGCCGATGAGCTTCATGCGCTGCTGCGGATGACCGTTGAATGCGCTGGCAATGCGCGTCATTGCCGCGCGCACGTCGGTGACGAGCACCTGCGGGCAGTCGATATCGAGCCTGCGCTCCACCACCAGCGCCACGCAGCCGTTCTCAATCGCCTGCGGCGCAAAGTTATGCGCATCAACCGTGCCGCCGCGAATGCAGAAAAACAGGCCGCGATCACACTTTTCCTTCGAATTCGCGGTCAGCGCTGCGATCTCGGTATCCGCTGTCAGTTCCAGCAGTTCCGGCATATTGGCCGTCAATTGTGAAAGCTTCATCGTCATTCCTCCATGATCTGGATGTGTATAGCGTCACGGTTCCCGGTAAATGACCGTGACTGTATCGCCTGCCGCAGCGTACGTTCCCGCCGCCGGGCTCTGTTTGATCGCAATTCCATCCCCCTGCGCATCGAGCATCAGCCCGGCCTCGCGCAGCGCCTGCGCGCTTTCTCTGGCTGGCATACCGATCACGTCAGGGACCTGCGTGAATTCCATTGCCGTAGGCGGGCGTTCCCCGCTCACGCACAGCATCGCGCAAAAACCCTCCTGCACCTGTGTGCCCGCCGGGGGCAGCTGGCTTGTCACCATCTGCGCCGTGCCGTCTGTCACGCAGTCAATGCCCGCCTCACGCAGGATTGCCTTCGCGTCCGTTACATTCATGCCAGTCACATCCGGCACGATTGTTTTCGCGCGTCCGGCGCCGGCATCCGTCTTTTCCACGCCCATCAGCGGCAGAATCTCCGAAAGAATCTGCGCGGCGAAGGGCGCTGCCGTCGTGCCGCCGTAGTCCGGCTTCACCTGCGCCTCGTCGACGATCACCAGCACAGCAATCTCCGGCTCCTCCACCGGCGCAAAGCCCACAAACGAACCGATATGCAGGTTTTTCTCAATTCTTCCGTCTTTATAGATCTGTGCTGTGCCGGTTTTTCCGCCGACCGACCAGCCATCCACCTGCGCATTCTTGCCGCCGCCATGCGAGACGACGCCGCCAAGCAATTCGCGCATCGTCGCGCTCGTTGCGGCTGAAATGGGATTGGCCACAACCCTGGGGCTGATCGCCTCCAGCGTATGTCCGTCTGCATCCACAATTGCCTCCACCAGATACGGCTTCATCAGACGGCCGCCGTTGACCACCGCACATGCTGCCGCAATCATCTGAATCGGCGTAACGGCAACGCTCTGTCCGAATCCGATGCGCGCCAGATCGACGTCCTTGACGCGGCTTTGGCTGATCAGAATGCCCGGCGCTTCGCCGTACAGGTCGATTCCTGTCTTTGATCCAAGGCCGAATGCATGGAGATACTGATAGAGCTTTTCGCTGCCCAGCCTCAGCGCCAGCTGCGTGAAGACCGGATTGCATGAATTTTCAAGCGCCTGCTTCATCGATTCCGCGCCGTGCGGCGCGCCCCAGCATCTGACCGTGCTGCCGCTGACGGTAATTCTGCCCGAGCAGTAAAAGCCTTCCTGCGGGGACGTCGCGCCGCTGTCGATGGCGGCTGCCGCTGTCAGCATTTTGAACGTAGAACCCGGTTCATATACGTCGCTGAGCGCGGTAATACGCATCAGCTCGTTGAGCTTTTCTGTATCATCGCGCGGCGGGTCCGCCGGATCATAGGTCGGATACATTGCCATCGCTCTCACAGCGCCGGTATCCACATCCATGACGATCGCCTGCACCTGCTGCGCCTCGTTCACGCGCGCACACTCGCGCACAGCGCGCTCCACCGCCGCCTGAACCTCGCGGTCAATGGTCAGCCTCAGGGTATTGCCCGGCTGCGCCGGCTCATACAGCGTTACGCCGTCCGGCAGCGTTCTTGCTCTGGCGTCCACCTCGGTTACCATTTTTCCGGGTTTGCCTGCAAGCTGCGATTCATATTTGAGTTCAAGTCCGCTCTGGCCCACGCCGTCCACATTACACAGGCCCAAAACCTGCGCAAGTGCACTCCCCATAGGATACCATCTGCTGACGTCTTCGTCAAACGTTATTCCGCGCAATTGCTGGTATTCCGGGTGGTTTTTATCCGCCAGAATGGCGCGCAGCCGGTCCGTATCCTCGCGGGAAACCTGACGCGCCAGCGTGACGCTTGCAGCGCGTGTGTCGCTCAGCCTTTTTTTCGTCCGTTCTGCGCTGACGCCCAGTTCTCTTTCAAGAATGCGAGCAAGCCCATCGACGTCGCCTACATCGCGCACAGCTGCGCTGACGGTAAAGCTGGTGATGGACTGTGCCAGTAGTTTTCCGTTTGTATCCACAATATCGCCGCGCCGCGCCGCGACAATGCCGCTGCGCGTCCACTGGCGCACGCCTCTGCCGGTCAGTTCGCTGCTTTGCCGGATCTGAAGATCCGCGAGGCGCACAACCACGCAAAGAAAAAGGAGAAAGAATCCGCCCATCAACAGGGCCAGCCGCTTTCGTACGGTGGCTCCCGGTGACCGCAAGCCGTCTCACTCCCCGATATGAAGCACGCTGAGCAAGCCCAGCAGAATGTCAAGCATTTCCATTCTGGGCTCGTCGGTATTCTGTAGCGTCTGCGTCGCCGGCGTCTCCGGCGCCTGAATATAGATCTGCTTTGTGGATGCGCGCTCCGGGCGCAGCATGCCCAGTTCATTCTGAGCCAGATTGCGGATGCGCTCGCCGCTGCGCGCGAGTTCCAGTTCCTGGCCAAGGCGCTCGTTTTCACGCTCAAGCGCCACTGCAGAGGCCTGATAGCTGTTGATGCCGCGCTGGATCTCCACGCCCTGAATGATCTTCTGTCCCCACACTGCCGTCATCATCATGATCACGCAAAGGAACACCGCACACGCGATGACATCCCCGCGCTCGCGCTTTGCCTGCGCAAGCAGATAATCGAGCAGGGATTTCTGTTTGACGCGCTTGCGGCGCATCGCGGGCTCGGCGATCTCCGCCGCCTCAAATGCCGGACGGGGCGCCTCGTTCCACGGGCGGTCGCTGCGGTATCCCGCGCGGTTGTAGTCGCGCAGTTCATCCTGTGCAGAGCCGGCGGGAACGTCTGCAATGTAGAGCACATCCTGACGCACATAACCAGCCTGAGAGTATTTTCCGCGCACACTGCGCGCCTTGTATGTACCTGCCATCAGTGTATTCACCCGCCTTTCCGTCAAGAACTTCTTTATTCCGGACAAGATAATGCTTCATTTTTCTCCGCTGCTCACGCTGCCAGCCGTACGGTGCGGCGATCACATCGGATACTTCTCGTAGACGTAATCCGCAAGTTCGCCAAAGTCCTCTTCGGTTTCCGCTTCCAGCTTTGCATAGACCTCGGCGTCCCAGATTTCAATGTAGTGGTTCAGGCCCACGAAGACGATATCGCGCGCAAGGCCGATCTTGTTCCTCAGCTTCATGGGAATCAGCACGCGGCCCTGCGCATCCATGCTGTTTCCAGAGAAGGAAACGCTCATCACGTAGCGCTCGTACTTGATGCCGATCTTGTCCATCGGATTGATATGGGACAGGCGCTCAAGCTGCTGATCCCACATCGCCTTGGGATAGATGGCCACGGCCGTCTTATTGGGGTTGATGGTGATGGTGAAGTCCTCTCCGAGCGCTTCACGAAAAGACGCCGGGATGATCACGCGGCCCTTGCCATCAAGCGAATGGTCAAAAGAGCCAGAAAAAGCCATCTGAGCCATGCGCGACATCCCTCCTTCCTCACGCAAACCACTTTTCACCCTTTCTCAATTACTTTACACCATTTTCCACCACTTTTCAAGCACTTTGGCGATGAAGAATTTGCTAAATCACCTGCAAGCTCGTAACATTTGCGTAACAAACGGTCTGTAACCGTTTTTTTACACGACTGAACAAATAAAAGCGGCCGGCGGCCGCTTTTGTATATCAAATCGGGCAGTGCCCGCTGTATGGCTTTGTACAGTTTCCCATTTCCGAACACCTTAACAATATGAAGTCATTTCTTGCTCGCAGCACGGAATTTTGCGCAATTTCCTGTAAAGCAAAAAAGAACGTCCGGCGCCAAACGCCAAACGTTCTCATCATTTGATGTGTCAGATTTTACAGGCTGACCTCCCGGAGCGCAAATCCCAGCGCATCGCAGGACACAAGATCATACTGTACGCCGTTATACAGCCCGTTATAGCCGCGCTGAACACTCGGCCCGTGCAGATGCCCGTAAACGCACCGTGCCACGCCGTACTCGCTCATCAGGCGGGTAAACTCCGTGCCTGTTCTCGCATATTCGGGCAGCAGCGGCGGATAGTGCATCATCGCAAACACCGGCCGCTCTCCAGCCATGCGCCTTGCAGCCTTGAGCGACATCTCCAGGCGCATCGCCTCGCGGCGGTACAGCTTTTCATCCTGAGAAATCTGCTGTCCCGGCTGCGCCGCCTCTCCGCCCGCCATTTGCGGCAGCGTCCAGCCGCGCGTTCCGCAGAACACCACATCGCCCGCGTCGTATGCATCGTTCTGCACGGCATGCATCCCTTCGGGCAGCGAGCACCGCAGCTGCGTGAGCGAAGACCACCAGAAATCATGGTTGCCGCGAAGGATGAGCTTTCTGCCCGGCAGCAGCGCAATGCGCCGAAGATCCTCCAGCGCGCAGGAAAGCTGCATCGCCCACGAGATATCGCCCGGAATCAGCACGATATCCTCATCGGCAACCTTCGCGCGCCAGTCCGCACTGATCCGTTCAAAGTGATTCTCCCAATGCGCTCCGAAAACGTCCATCGGCTTCTTGTCGCCACCCGGCAGATGCAGATCACCGATTGCAAATATGCGCACGTCTTCACCTCGCTCAGGGAATCATCCCTTACAGATCGTCCTCGTCCTCTTCGTCTTCCTCGGCCTCGCGGCTCTGTTCCTCTTCCAGAGAGAGCTGCTCGCCAATCTCGGCCGGCATATCCTCCGGCAGGGTCTCCAGCTCGATTTCCTGCATCTCGGAGACATCCTCCATGTCGATGGAGACGTCCGGCGTGGTTTCCGGCTCGTCGGTAGAGTCGTCGCGCAGGCCCTGCTGCTGGTTCATTTCCTTGTAGCACATCGGGCAGACATCCTTGCCCGGCATCACCGGATTCTCATTGCAGATGGAGCACATCTCAAACGGATCCTCGTGTACCTCGCCCTTCATCTCACGCTTGCACACGGAGCAGTACTGCTCCTCCTCACGGATGTAATTGAGTTCACATCTCGGACACTTGATAAAGCCCATAGGCCATCCTCCTGATCAGCGTATATTTCCATGGCAATTCCCTGCCAGATTTGTTGCGCAATCCATCCGCCGCAGGTTACACTGTCAGCATTCCACTCGACAATCAATCCCCCGCAACGAAGGAGGTCTCATGAACACCAAAGGACGCAAAACGGCAGCCATCCTCACCGCAATGATGCTGATGACCGCCGCAAGCGGTTCGCTTGCCGCAGATGATTCTTTTCTCGCCGCACATTATACAACAGGTTCCCTGTCAGTGCAAGAGCAAACAGCAGGAAATCTTCTGAATAACGACCGTGCTCTCTATAATCTTGCTCCGCTCTCCATCGATCCTGCCCTGTGCCGCATCGCCCGCATCAAATCCGAGGACATGCGCGACAATCAGTATTTCGCGCATACCTCGCCCACATACGGCAATGTGCGCCAGATGCTCAGATCTTTCGGTTATTCATACAGCGCTGCAGGCGAAAATATCGCCCATCATGCCACGGTCGAAAAGGCACAGGCTGCGTTTCTCTCTTCCCCCGGTCACAGAAAAAACATCATGTCTTCCGCCTATACAAAGGTCGGCGTCGGCATTGCGGCCGATGAAAAAGGCTTTATCTATCTGACCCAGATCTTCGCCCGCTGATCTCTGCGCCGCGGCGCAGACTGCTTTTGCGCGAAACAATCCCTCCCGCAGCATCATATGCCGGGAGGGATTGTCTGCTTATCATGATTTTGCCAGAGTGAGTATCAGCCGGTCCAGCGCCGCATCCTCGCGCAGAGCGCCGCGCTTGATGTCATAATCCGCCTGCACACACTGCTCCACGCAGGCTTTCAGCACCGCATACGAGCGCTTGCCCACCTGACGCGACAGCCGCGTCAGCGCAAACGGCGGCATGCCCAGCGCCTTGGCCATCTGTCCCTGCTGCAGCCCGTCCTTCTGCATGGCGCACAGGTGCATCATCTGCCTGTAATGCCGGGTGATCATCGCCAGTATGCCGATGCGCTGCTCGCCTGCACAGAGCAGCACGCCCAAAAGCTCAAACGCAGCCCTCACCTTGCCGGCCGAAAGCGCATCCACCATTGCAAAGACCGTGCACTCCGCCGTATGGGTAGCGATTCTGTCAATGTCCTCCGGCGTGATCACATCGCGGTCACCCGTATATGCCGCCAGTTTTTCCAGTTCGCCGCGCAGCATCGTCAGATCGCGGCCGCTGGTAAAGGCGAGCGCCTCGCAGGCCGCCCTGTCCATCTTCTTGCCCATAGGGCGCAGCTGCTGGCCGATCCAGCGCGAAAGCTGCGCATCATCCAGCGCATCAAAGGATACTGCGCCCGGCAGAGCGAGAAGCGCCTTGCTCAGCTTCTTGCGCTTGTCGACCGCCTCGCCCGCATCAAAAACCAGGCAGGTTGTCTCCGGCACGCGCGTCAGATACGCGGCCAGCAGCTCGCTGTCCTGCGCCTCATCCCTGGCCTTTCCGGGCGCAAGCAGCGCACAGTCCTGCACGATGATCAGCCGGTAATCGCTCATCATCGGCAGCGTTTCACAGTTCTCGATCACAGCCTGCGCAGACGGCGCGCTCATCACAGTGCGGTTCATGCTCTCCAGACCCGGCATGAGCGTCTTCTTTTCCAGCGCAGCAACCGCACTCTTTCTGATATACGCCTCCGGCCCGTAAAAGAGATAGACATTATGCACCTTGCCGGCCTTCAGTTCATCAAAGAATGCCCACTGATCCACCTTCAGTCCACCACCATTCCCGGATTGCGCATAAACGTGCCGCGCATTTCAAGCCCGCCTGCCAGCGTCTCAACCTGCTCGCCCTCAAAGAAGAACGCCACGCGGGGGATATCGCTGTTTTCCGTCAGCGTATTGACCATAGCATACACCGCCGCGCGTTCCTGCTGCAGGGAAGCCGTCTTCATCGCATCGCAGAAAGCCGCGGAAAGATTGACCGCAATCGCATCCGTCCCGGTATGCACCGCAAGGATATCCTTTTCCAAAAGGCCGTGCGCCGGCGCGTCATGCCCATCGCCCGGCAGCGCAAGCAGTATTTCAAGCTTGGCCCGCGCGCTGGATGCAAGCGACTGATCCATCACCCGCTGCACACGCTCAAGTCCGCCCTCACACATCGCATACAGCGTCACAGGCGCGCCGACATAGCCGGCAAAATCCCGCCTGACAGCCAGCCCGTGTTCAAAGACGATCTCTTCGCCGTCCGGCGTCTGCTGAGCAGCGATTTCCGTCATATCCATATCTCCCACGGATACTTTCAACCCTTCTACACCCGGCACAAAGCCCAGCAGCGTGTCGCTGAGCATCGCCAGATATACGCCCATCGTCAGGCCGCAGCGCGCAAGATCCTCTTCAATCTGGCGGTCAAAGCACAGCTCAATCGCCAGATATCCATCCTCCGTGCGCACAATCTCCGGCATCTCCTCGATGTATTCCATCGGCGCTGGAAAATCCTCCACGCACAGCGGATGCCCCGCGCCCTTGCCCAATTCGTCCAGAATCGTATACAGGTATTCGATGGGCGTCACCTGTGCATAGGCGATGCTGCGCACCTCCGGCAGAATCAGTCTGCCGCCGGCAGCGGGGAAATACAGCGTTGTCAGCAGCGTAACGCCACTTTCGGAATAGCGCTGATCCAGCAGCCTGCTGTAGCGCTGCCCTGCATTGAGTTCATCATAATGCACAAGCGTTCCCACAGGAAGCGTCGCACCCAGATCCAGCCCCTCCTCGCGCCCGCCGATGAGCACGTTCACGTAGGAAATCTCTGAAAATTCTGTCAGCGTATTGGCAATCGCCATCCGCACCGCGTAAAGCGTTTCCTGCGGCAGCGTTCTGGCATATGCGCTCAGATCCACTGTCGCCACGCCGCAGGATACCTCCAGCATCCTGTCCGCCTGCGCCTTTCCCATATCCGGCCATATGACGCCCGTTTCTTCTTCAGCGGGACCGCCGAGCAGCGCGTCCAGCGCAGCCTGCGCCCGGCTCATGCCGCCGTCAAACGCACACCTGCGCGTAACCGGCCTGAGCGTCACGCCGTCCTCTGCCAGAAAATAGAGCGTAAAGAGCGCTTCTTTCCCGTCTGCGCCGTCCTGCTGCGGCGCGGCAATATCGCATCGAATCGCCTTTTGAGAAAGATCAGCCATCCCGCGCTCATCGATCTGGCTCACGCAGCCGCCAAGCAGCATAGCCGCTGCAGCCAGCCACAGCATAAGCAGCGCCCGCCTCGCGTATCCTTTCGTCACCATACACGCTCCTCTGCGTTTTCCATCAGTCCCTGATCATCAGAGAATCCAGCGTATCCGCACACATCGCCCAGTTATCCTGTGCACGCACAAGCGATACCGACTCCCGCACAATCTGCGCGTCGCCGCCCTCTCTTGAGCGGATTGCAGCGTCGAGCACAAGCGTCGCCGTCCGTCCGTCAAAGGATACCGTACCGTTTGTCATGCTGTATTCAAGCAGCGAAACACTCCGCTGCGCCATCTCCGCCTCAAATTCGCCCAGCATGGGCAGCGGATCATCCTGCGTATCCGCCATCAGCCGATACAGCGCCGCCCAGTCCTGGCGCTGCCACGCATCCATGATCATATCCAGCGCGCATGCCGGCGTCAGCATCGCCGACTCATCGCGCGGACATGCCGCCAGCACCAGCGCCGGATCGGTCACGCTCGTATCCATCCACGCCATCGCGATGCGCTGAGGGATTTCGTCATCGCTATCGGCGAGATACAGCTGTACGCGCTGATAACGTGCATCCTCCGTCAGCGCCAGCACAATCGACTGCACCGCCAGACGCCTGCGCAGCGCCGCCTCCTCCTGCCACTGCGCCAGATCCTCCCAGTCGACCGGCGCACCGTCCGGCCTGCCAAGAAAGCCGCGCGACAGCGTGACAAACGCCGTTGCACCGTCGCCGGAAACAGAAATCAACTCCGTTCCCTGCGGAAAGACGCCAGACAGGTTTTCATGCGCAATATCCGGTCCGTCAATCAGCCTCTGCACGATGCTCGTCGCCACCGTTTCCTCCCGGCGGATATCCAGCTGCACACGCTGCGCGCCCAGCACGCCCGTATCCGCAAAGCGGAAATACAGCGTGACGTCCAGCAGGTCCGTTCGCGCCGAAGCGCCCAGCTGTCGGGAGAAGCTGGACGTATCCGTTTCCTGCGCCGGCTCCTCCTGCTGCGCAATCAAGCCGTAAACGCTGCCTGCGATCCACGCCCGCGTATGCGGCTCAAGGGCCACAATCAGGATCAGCGCAAGAATAAGGCACGCAATTGTTTTTTTCATCTTCTCCCTCCTTTCCTGTTCTTCCGCAAGGGAACTGCCGGTTTACTTCACAGGCAGCTGCACGGTAAACGTCGTACCTTTGCCCTGTTCACTCTGCACGGTGACGGAGCCGGCATGCAGGCGCACAATCTGCTGCACAATCGAAAGGCCCAGACCCGTGCCGCCCGTGTCTCTGGATCGCGCCTTGTCCACGCGGTAGAAGCGGTCAAATACATGCGCCACATCCTCCGCCGGAATGCCCACGCCCGTATCGCTGATTTCCAGCACGGCGTCGCGACCCATTCTGCGCAGCCTGACGCTGATTTTGCCGCCGTCAGGCGTATACTTGATGCCGTTCTCAATGATGTTATAGCACACCTGCGCCAGTTTGCCCGGATCGGCAAACATCTCGCACGCATCCGCAATCTCCATGCTGATCTCCTGCCCGCGCTTTTTCGCCAGCGGCTGAAGCCGCTTCACGCTCTCGCGCACCGTATCGGCAAAAACCATCATCTCACGGCGAAGCCTGAGCTTATGGCTGTCGATATGCACCAGCGTCAGCAGATCGCCCACCACAGAGGACAGGCGATCGATCTCTTTGTTGATATCCGAGAGGAATTCCTGACGGAGATCACCGGGCATATCGTCCTGATAGATCATCGATTCAACCAGAATCTTCATCGTCGCCAGCGGCGTTTTAAGCTCATGGGATGCATTGGAGACAAACTGATTTCGCGCCTCGTCCAGATTGTGAACCTGCTGGCTCATCTGGTTGAATGCAGCGGCCAGCTGCGCCATCTCGCCTCTGCCCGGCACATGCACGCGCCGGCTGTAATCGCCCTCGCTCATGCGCTCAATACCGGCGGACAGCTCCGCCACCGGCCGGGTCACAATCCGCGAGATCACGGCCGCCAGTACGAGCACCACCGCCAGCGCCACGCCGAAGATGCCCAGCATCCTGTCGCGCATGTTCGTGAGCGAATCGACCGTCTCCTGCACGGAATCGATCATCACCAGCGCACCGACGCGCTCGCCGCCGGAAATGAGCGCCGATGCAAAGCAGCCCACCCATGTGCGGTTTACATCGCGTCCGGTCAGCGGATCGAAGACGGAGGGCGCCTGCTGCGTGCCATTATCAATCTGATGAAAGCCGTAATCGCTTTCCTTCTCCCCGTCAAGCAGCGTATGGACCTCCGAGAGCGCCAGCCTTGTGCCGCACTGCTCGTCAAAGGTATCAAACTGCACCTTTCCATCCATATCCACGACCAAAAGGCGGCCCCCGCCTGAGCGGGCCGCCTGAATCAGCCGCTGATAGAAAGTGTCCGCGCTCTCCCTGCCCGCCTGCTCGCCAAGTACAGCGGAAAGCTCGGATACACTGGTCATGCCCGCTCTGACCGTGTCCTCAAAAAGGGAATCGCCGACCAGCCGGATCGTCGTCGCCGTTACCAGATAAAACGACGCGCCGATAACCAGCAGGAAGGCGATCAGTATTTTGGTTCTGACAGAGTGCAGCGGGTTAATCCTTGTCCGTGAAATAGTAACCCACTCCCCATTTGGTCAGAATGAATTCCGGGCCGGAGTTATCCCGCTCGATCTTCTCGCGCAGGCGACGGATATGCACGTCAACCGTGCGCATGTCGCCCATGTAATCATATTTCCAGACGGTTTCCAGCAGCGCTTCACGGCTGTATACCTTGCCGCGATGGGTGATGAGCAGCTGCAGCAGATCAAATTCCTTGGCCGTCAGACGCACCAGCTGTCCTGCAAGGGTCACAGTGCGGCTCTGGCAGTTGACCTCCAGATCATGCACGCGTACAATGCGCTTTTCCTCCACGGTCTCCGGCATCGGCTGGCTGCGCCTGAAGATGGACTTGATGCGCGCCTTGACTTCCAGAATGTTGAACGGCTTGGTCATATAATCATCCGCGCCGTATTCAAGCCCCAGAATCTTGTCCATATCCTCGCCCTTGGCGGTAAGCATGATGATGGGCACATTGGAGCGCTCGCGCACGCGTTGGCACACCTCGATGCCGTCTACGCCCGGCAGCATGACGTCCAGCAGGATCAGGTCATAGTGGTCGTCAAAGAACTTGGCCAGCGCCTCTTCTCCGTCCATCGCAGAATCCGTGACATACCCATCCTGCTCAAGGCTATATTTGAGACCCTTGAGAATCAAGGGTTCGTCGTCAACCAATAAAATCTTCTTTGGCATATTTCCATCCTCTATTTCCATAAGGTCAGCATTTCTTTACCTATTGTAACGCATCTATACATCAAAAATCAAGATGTCAGAAATACTTTTTTGCTGTTTTTGTAACATTTGTTCATTGGAGACATACAATCGAAACATTTGTTGCCGTTCTCAACGCCGGAAGAATCTCGCGCTGTACATTTAAGGCGAAAAGTGGTATAGTAAAAAAGAAATGATATGCCATTGTGTCGAACGACTGCAAATATGGAGGGAAAACCTTGTCCCGTCGCCTGCTCGCGCTGCTTCTGGCATGCGCGCTGATGATATCCGGCCTTCCCCCGGCGGCTGTTGCCGCAGAGGCCGACCCTGAAACAGAGGAAAACGTCTGGGTGGACCCCGTACTCTCTGAGAATGCGATCCCCTGGGACGAAAAACACCCGGAGCTGCTCGATCCCAGCATGCTCTACGCGCAAAGCGCCATCCTGATTGAGGCGTCTACCGGCGAAGTGCTCTTTGAAAAGAACGCCGATGAGATCATGTATCCCGCTTCAACGACCAAGGTGCTGACCTGCTATATCGCGCTGCAGATGGCTGATCTGGAAAACGATCTGGTCACCATCTCGCAAAACGCCATTGACCTCGTCCCCCCGACCTATGCGACCATTCCGGTACGCGCCGGCGAAGAGGTCATGATGAAGGACCTGATCGCCGCAACGCTGGTGCGCTCGGGCAACGAGGGCGCCAATGCCATCGCCGAATACCTCAGCGGCAGCATTTCTTCCTTCGCCTCGCTCATGAATCAGACTGCCTCGATGCTGGGCTGCTCGTCGGATACCCACTTCACCAATCCCTCCGGCGCGCACGACGAAAACCACTACACCACCGTGCGCGACATGGCCATCATCGCCAAAGCCGCGATGAAGGACGAGCGCTTCCGCGAGATCGTCAGAAAGAACACCTATGAAATGCCCGCAACCGACGGCGTGCGCGGCGGCCACCCGCTGCGCACACTGGTGGGCGGCACGCACATCCTCGATCCGGAAAACGACTACTTCTATCCCGACGCGATCGGCGTGAAGACTGGCTTCACCAATCCCGCCGGTTACTGCTTCGTCGGCGCCGCCAAGCGCGGCGGCATCGAGCTGATCTCCGTCATCTTCTATTCCTCCCGCCGCGGACGCTGGACGGACACGAAGAAGCTGATGGAATACGGCTTCACGCAGGTGGAATCCATCAGTCCCGAATCGCTCTACGCCGAAGATCCCCGCACCATCGACATCACCGGCTTCTCGATGGATGATCCGGGCCACGGCGAGCTGCCTCTGGGCATCCGCGCCATAGATGACAGCAAGGACATGATCATTGTCGGCAACAAGGCCAAGATCGACCTGCTGCGCGAAAACTTCAGTCAGGTTTCCGCGATCCGCTGGACACGGGAATTCCGCGCGCCTGTGAACGTCGGCGATGTGATGGGCATACTCACATTCTACGCCGAGTCCGGCGAAACGGCGGAATACGAGCTTGTCGCCACGCGCTCCATCGCCATGCGCGAAAATGCGCCGCCCACGCTTGAGCAGATTGAAGCCTACACCGCCGCGGATGAGAACCCGTGGCCGCGCTTCTCGTGGGATCTGCTGGTGCCGCCGGGCGCGCTGCTGCTTGCACTGCTCTGGCTGCGCCGCTTCTATCGCCGCCACCGCAAGCGCCGCCCGAAGGCGCCGGATATCAAGCCGATCAAAAAGCGCTACGTGCGATAAACGCAAAAACACAGGATTCAGGCGAATCCTGTGTTTTTTCATCATTCTGTCTTTTCGTGATGTGCTCTCAGGTCATCGATCAGCAGCATGATATGAGAGATTTCGTTTTCTGTTAAGCCCTCAATATTAAGCCCAGCACACTGATCGTAACCCAGCATCTGGTTGGGAGTTGTGTTGAAATACCTCACAAGATTCTGAAACATATCCAAAGAAGGTGTGGCGTTCTCATTTTCCCAATTTGAAACTGTCTGTTTGGATACGCCAAAGCGTTTTCCCAGTTCTTTCTGGCTGATTCCCTTCAGTATCCGAAACTCTTTCAATCGTTCTCCAAACATTCATAATCCCACCTAATGTTTGATATGCTTATTCTATTCAACTCTCTCCCTTCACATATAATACTCGAAGTCAAATTTAATTTGACATCTCGTCAGTTATACCTTATAATTCCTAATATGATATAAATTATTTTTTAAGATATACAGAGGTGTGAAATGATCGTCTCATTCCATATTATCGGCCGGAATATCCGGTCAGCCCGCAGGGCCGCGCATCTCACGCAGGAGCAGGCCGCCGAAAAAACCGGCATTTCCGCGCTGCATTTCGGGCGCATCGAGCGCGGCGAACACGAACCTTCCATCAGGCTTCTTTCTCGGATTGCCTCTGCGCTGGATACCTCCATCTTCGCGCTTTTGTGCGGCTGTATTCTGGATAAGGAGAACCATCCTGTTCTTTTCGAATCTCCCGATCCCGCTGCGCGCGAATACGGCGAATACGTCCTCGTCCTGCTGGATGCGTATCAGGAACAGATCAGAAAAACCTACGAAGCACTTAAAGCCAGAGAGCGCGGAAATCCGTAGGCCGCATCTTCCCCTCATCCAAAAGAAGTCCGCAGAAATCAGGCTCTGCGGACTTGCTTCATTTACTTCTGCTCCCCGTCTTCCTCAACTTCGACCTCAGCATAGCAGACTTCCTCGATTTTATTGAGGATGTCGTCCCTGCCGGTGCCGTCCTCGCTGGAGAAGGGAATCACCTGCCACGGCTGAACAGCCAGCGCACGGCAGATCGGTGCAATATGCTTCATACGTGCGCCGCGGCTGATCTTGTCCGACTTGGTTGCAATCACCGTGAACGGAATGCCGCTCTGGCGAAGGAACAGGTTCATCTCCCTGTCCTCCGTGCTCGGCTCATGGCGGATATCCACCAGATGGAACACGTGGCAAAGATCCTCGGTCGTGGCAAAGTAATTCTGCATCATCCGTCCCCAGGATTCCTTCTCCGTCTTGCTCACCTTGGCAAAGCCATAGCCCGGCAGATCGATGAAGTTGATCTCCTGATTGATCTGAAAGACGTTGATCAGGCGGGTCTTGCCCGGTGTGGCGCTGGTGCGCGCGAGCTTGCCGCGGCCCGTCAGCTTGTTGATCATCGAGGACTTGCCCACATTGCTCTTTCCGGCAAACGCCACCTCAGGACAGCCCTTCGTGGCAAATTCGCCGTACTCTTTCATCGAGGTGATAAAGTCCGCGCGTTTGACTAACATGTTTTTCTCCTATTCTCAGGCATGCATCCCGGCGGCAGGCACATCGCCCGCAGGTACATGCGCGCCGGCAATCATCGCTTTTGTATTCTTTTTCGCAGCCGGCTTCTCGCACAGCGCCGCGGCCAGCACCGTATCCACCGTCTCCGCCGGAACGATCGTGATCGCGCCCAGCACGTTTTCAGGCACTTCCTCCAGATCCTTGATATTCTCCTTCGGAATGAGCACCGTGTCAATGCCGGCGCGATGCGCCGCCAGCAGCTTTTCCTTCAGGCCGCCAATCGGCAGCACGCGGCCGCGCAGCGTGATCTCACCGGTCATGGCGACATTCTGCCTGACGGCGATGCCCGTCAGCGCGGAAACCAGCGCCGTGGTCATCGTCACGCCCGCGCTCGGGCCGTCCTTGGGCACAGCGCCTTCCGGCACATGAATGTGGATATCGAGCGTCTTGTAAAAATCCTCCGCAATACCCAGCTCCGCAGCATGCGCACGGACATAGGATTTCGCCGCACGGGCGCTCTCCTTCATCACATCGCCCAGACTGCCGGTCAGCTCCAGCTGACCCGTACCGGGCATCGTCGTCGTCTCAATCTGCAGTGTATCGCCGCCAACGACGGTATACGCCAGTCCGTTGACCACGCCGATCTCCGGCTTCTTGCCAGCCTTTTCGTAGTGATAGCGCGGCGCGCCGAGGAACTGCGTCAGCTTATCCTGCGTGATGCTGACGGTTTCAACGCCCTCGTCGATCATCTGCACGGCGCTCTTGCGAACCACCTTGCCGATCGTGCGCTGCAGACGGCGCACACCCGCCTCGCGGGTATAGCCCTGAATCAGCGCGCGCATGATCTTGTCGGTCAGCTTCACGCTCTTTGCCGGCAAGCCGTGCTCCTCAATCTGCTTGGGCAGCAAGTGGCGCTTGGCGATGTTAAGCTTCTCTTCCTCCGTATAGCCGCTGACCTCAATGAGCTCCATGCGGTCCAGCAGCGGACGCGGAATGGTATCCACAGAGTTCGCCGTGGTAATGAACATCACGCCGGACAGATCAAACGGGCATTCCAGATAGTGATCGCGGAAGGCATTGTTCTGCGCGCTGTCGAGCACCTCAAGCATCGCGCTCGCCGGATCGCCGCGCACGTCTGAGGCCATCTTGTCGATCTCATCAAACAGGAACACCGGATTGAGCGTGCCTGCCTGCTTGATCGAGGAGATGATCCGGCCCGGTATCGCGCCGATATACGTGCGCCTGTGACCGCGGATCTCCGCCTCATCGCGCACGCCGCCCAGCGACATCTGCACAAACTTGCGGCCCAGCGCGCGGGCGATGGATTTGGCGATGGACGTCTTGCCCACGCCGGGCGGTCCGACAAAGCAGAGCACGGGGCCCTTCATATTCTTCTTAATGCGGCAAACGGCGAGGTATTCGATCACGCGCTCCTTGACCTCCTCAAGGCCGTAGTGATCCTCCGCCAGCACGCGGCGGGCGCGCTTGAGGTCGAGGTTATCCGGCGTATTCTTTCCCCACGGCAGATCGAGCATCCACTCGATATACGTGCGGCTCACGCCGATCTCCGGGCTGCCCGGCGCCATGCGGGAGAGCCGCTCGAGCTCGCGCTCGGTCTTCTCCTTCGCCTCGTCGTTCATCGGGGTCTTTTCCAGGCGCTCACGCAGGTCGTCCACATCGGTGGCGTCCTTGTCGCCCAGCTCCGTCTGGATCGCCTTGATCTGCTCGCGCAGGAAGTAATCCTTCTGGTTCTGCTCAATCTGCTTGCGCACGCGCGCCTGAACCTTCTTTTCCACGCCCGCAAGCTCCGTCTCGCGCACGAGGATCGCGCACACGCTTTCCAGCCTCGTCAGTTCGTCGAATTCTTCGAGCACCTGCTGGCGGTCTTCCACCTTCTGCAGCACATTGGCGGCAATCATATCCGCCAGCTGGCCCGGCTCTTCCATCTCCATGACGGACTGCGCCGTCTCCGGAGAGATGCGTCCGCTCATCTTGCAGAAATCTTCGAAATAATGGCGGGCCGTGCGCAGCAGCGCGTCGGTCTCGATGGAGGCCGGCACGTCCTGCTCCAGCAGTTCGTCCAGCGCGCCCTCGAAGTGCGGCTCCTCCTGTGTCACAGCGCGCAGGATCGCACGGCTCTTGCCCTCCACCAGCAGGCGGATATTGTCGCCCGGCAGCTTGATTACCTGCTTGATCGCAGCGATCGTGCCCACATGATAGATATCGTCGATGCCGGGATCATCCACGTCGATGTCCCGCTGCGCAACCAGAAAGATTCTCTGATCCTCCATCATGGCGCGTTCCAGCGCGGCAATGGATTTCTTTCTGCCGACGTCAAAGTGCAGCACCATATGCGGAAAGACCATCAGCCCGCGCAGCGGCAGCATCGGCAGGCTGACCGGCTGTGTTTTCTTTTTTGCTTTGGCCATGGCTTGTTCCTCCTTCAATACCGGCCGGTGATTCGTAAGCTAGGGCGGCCGATGTTCATCTATTATACCCGAAGGATGTCCAATTTGCAACCGATACAGCCTGACCAAGTATCTCCTGTCACGAAATGCAAGCCGTCTTCGCCTGTGCCGGTTCAGAACAGCCTGACAGAATCACCCGTCGGCGCTCGCCGTCGTATTCTCGATCGATTCTAACGGTATAGAAAAGCGAGGAACGATTCGTTCCCCGCTCTTGCAATTCTCATCAGGACACAGACGGCCTTCTGTCCGGTCCGCCTTCGCGTCTGGCCTTGCCCGCGCCGATCTTGCGCTTGGGCTCGCCCGGAATAAGCTTCGGCTCGGTGTTTTCCGTGATCACGTCTTCGGTCACAATTACGCGCTCCACATCGCAGCGGCTGGGCAGCTCAAACATCGTGCCCATCAGCGCATCCTCGATGATGGCCTTCAGGCCGCGCGCGCCGCTCTTGCGGGTGATTGCCTTCTTGGCAATCGCGCTCAGCGCCGCTTCCTCAAACTCGAGATCCACGCCGTCGAGCTCGATGAGCTTCTTGTACTGCTTCACCAGCGCATTGCGCGGCTCGGTCAGGATGCGCACCAGCGCCTCCTCATCCAGGCTGTCCAGCGTCACCAGAATCGGCAGTCGGCCCACAAACTCCGGAATCAGGCCAAACTTGAGCAGGTCCTCCGGACGGATGTCTGCGAGCACCTCGCCCACGTTCTTCTTGGTATCGCGGCTCTTCACCTCGGCGCCAAAGCCAATGGAACCCGCGCCGTTGCGCTTTTCGATGATCTTGTCAATGCCGTCAAACGCACCGCCGCAGATGAACAGGATATTCGTCGTGTCAATCTGGATGAACTCCTGATGCGGATGCTTGCGTCCGCCCTGCGGCGGAACGCTGGCCACGGTACCTTCGATGATCTTGAGCAGCGCCTGCTGCACGCCCTCGCCGGAGACGTCGCGGGTGATCGAGGGATTCTCGCTCTTGCGGGCGATCTTGTCGATCTCATCGATATAGATGATGCCGCGCTGCGCCGCCTGAATATCGTAATCGGCATTCTGAATCAGGCGCAGCAGGATGTTTTCCACGTCCTCGCCGACATAGCCCGCCTCAGTGAGGCTGGTGGCATCCGCGATGGCAAAGGGCACCTTGAGGATCTTCGCCAGCGACTGCGCAAGGAACGTCTTGCCGCAGCCGGTCGGGCCGACCATCACGATGTTGGATTTCTGCAGCTCAACGTCGCCGCGCTTTTTCGGCGCGTTGATGCGCTTGTAGTGATTGTAGACGGCAACGGCAAGCGCACGCTTGGCCTTTTCCTGGCCGACAACGTACTCGTCGAGCACCGCCTTGATTTCCACGGGCTTGGGCAGGCTAAGCGGCTCCTTGCTGGGCGCGGCGCCGAGGTCATCGGAGATGATCTCCTGGCAGAGCGCAACGCATTCGTCGCAGATATACACGCCGTTGCCCGCGATGATGCGGCGAACCTGATCCTGCGTCTTGTCGCAGAAGGAGCAGCGCGCTACGCGCGTCTGCCTGGTTTCGTCCTTATCTCTTGGCATTTCGCACCTCAGATTCTTACTTCATAGAGAATGATTTCTCCCCCGTTCGGGGGAGAAATCATCAGAAATCATCAATGGATTATTTGTTTCGCGGCTCGAAGATCTTGTCGACGATGCCGTATTTGAGCGCCTCCTCGGCCGTCATGAAGTAATCACGCTCCACGTCCTGCTGGATTTTTTCCAGCGGCTGGCCGGTCATTTCGCTCATCAGGGCATTCATCTTGTTCTTCGTGCGCAGCAGCCACTGCGCATGCAGCTGCACGTCGGTCGCCTGACCGCTCGCACCGCCGCTGGGCTGATGGATCATGATCTCGCTGTTAGGCAGCGCCATGCGCATGCCCGGCTCGCCGGCCATCAGCAGGAACGCGCCCATGGACGCAGCCATGCCCAGACACACCGTGCGGACCTTCGGCTTGATGTAGCGCATGGTATCATAGATTGCCATGCCGTCGGTGACGCTGCCGCCCGGGCTGTTGATGTACATGGAGATCTCCGCATCCGGATCCTCCATCTCCAGGAACAGAAGCTGGGCCACGATGCTGTTGGCCAGCGTCTGGTTGACCTCGCCGCGCAGGAACACGACGCGATCCTTGAGCAGCCTGGAATATACGTCATAAGAGCGCTCGCCATAGGGCGTCTTCTCAATGACGCTGGGCTCAATGTAATAATTGTCAATCATGGATGTGCCTCCTTATCAGACTGGAAATCCGACAGGCGCGACTTCCGGATTACGCCTCGACCTTCGCGTTGTCGACGAGGAACTTCACGCAGTTGTCGCGGATCGCGTCAGCCTTGAAGTACTCGATGTCGCTCTCGGACAGGCCCGCCTTGAATTCCTCGACGGTCTTGCCGGTCTGGGCAGCGAAAGTCTCCAGCTGCTTGTCGATCTGCTCCTGGGTGGCGTCGATGGCCTCGGCCTTCTCGATCGCCTCGAGCACCAGATGCGCCTTCACGCTCTTGATGGCCTGACCGCGGTAGTTCTCGCGGAAAGCCTGCATGTCGGAGCCGGTGTACTTAAGGAAGTCATCCAGCTTCAGGCCGTTGCCCATCAGGCGATACTCGAAGTCGCGCATCATGGAATCGATCTGACGCTCGATCATCGCTTCCGGAATCATGACCTCGGCGTTCTCCAGAACCTTCTCGATCACGGCATTGGTGAAATTGTTGTTGTCGCGCTCGGCAGCCTGAGCTTCCAGTTTGGCGCGGATATCAGCCTTGTATTCGTCCAGCGTATCGAACTCGGAAATGTCCTTGGCGAAATCATCGTCCAGAGCCGGCAGCTGGGTCTCGGTGATGGAATTCACCTTGACGTGGAACACAGCGGCCTTGCCCGCCAGCTCCTCGGCGTGATACTGCTCCGGGAAGGTGACCTGAAGGTCCTTCTCCTCGCCGATGTTCATGCCGATCATCTGCTCTTCAAAGCCCGGGATGAAGCTGCCGGAGCCGATCTTGAGGGTCTGATCCTGCGCGGTGCCGCCGGCGAAAGCCACGCCGTCCACGGTGCCGGCATAGTCCAGGTTCACGGTATCGCCCTCGGCGACAGCGCGGCCCTCAACCTCGATCTCGGTCGCCTGCTTGTTGCGCTCTTCCTCAATGCGGGCGTCCACCTCAACGTCGGTGACGATGGTAGTCTCCTTCTTCACGGACACGCCCTTGTACTCGCCCAGGGTGACGTCCGGCTTGACGAACACTTCGCAGGTGAACTTGAGGTTCTTGCCCGCGCCGATCTCCTGAATCTCGATCTCCGGACGATCGACAACCTCAATCTTCTTCTCCTCCACAGCCGGGCCGTAGACCTCGTCAAAGATCAGTTCGAAGGCCTCATCATAGAAGATGCCCTCGCCGTACATATTCTCAATCATCTTGCGCGGAGCCTTGCCCTTGCGGAAACCCGGGATGCTGACCTGATTGCGGACCTTGAGGTACGCCTTGGCCATCGCCGCGTCAAACTTGGCGCTGTCAACGTCAAACACCATCTTGACCTTATTGCTGGCAATCTTCTCAACGGTGATGCTCATATGCTTTTGCTCCTCCTGAATATCAAACCATGTTGATTTACTTACTTATTTCTGCGCCCGGTGTCCCAAAACGCTACCCTATACTATAGCACACTTATGAAAGAAGATCAATCCTCAATCGTCCGGCAAAATGCAGATTTTCCCGGTTTTCATCAGCTTTTTCCCGTCTATTCTTCATCATTTCCCGTCAGTCACCATTGGTATGCGTATACCGGGCGCATTATGCCGGTTTCTTTTTTCACACATAATCGTGCGTCACGCCGCGCACACTGCATGCATCTGCAAGCAGGAGGCAAGTCTCATGGAAAAGGCGCTTCTTCACGTCGTCTCCTTTACCCTGACCGGCAGGGAGAGCATGGCCGGCGCGCTGCGACATCTGCGCCGGCTCTGCGCCAGACAGGAATCCTTTCGCTGCGCGCTGCTGCTGTTTTGCGACCTGCCCGACGCGCCAGCCCGGCTGACGCCGCACGAAGCGCCGCTGATCCGTGCGCTCCTGTCCGGCGTCGCAGCGATGAACGCACAGACGCCGGACTGCTTTTTTCTGTTTGTGCGCAGCCGCACGTGGGACGACGCCCGGCGGCAGTATCTCGGCAGCCGTCAGCGGCTCTCCTGCCGCCGCGTGATCGCGCAGCTGCTCGCCAAAGGAACAACGCAGGCGGAATTCGAAGCTGCGAGCATCCCGCCTGCCTCGTTGAAGGGGAAATACGCCGCCGTTCTCTTTTCGGATGCATCGCTTTTCTGCACGCCGGATACGCCTGTGCGGATGTTTCGTGCGCTTTCGCACTGCAGCGAGGGCATGCTCAGTGCGCAGGTGCCGGGTAATCGCGCGTATCCGCAGAGCGTGCTCACGCGTCTGTGCGCTGCAGACCGCTTTTCCCTCTCCCCGCTGCGCAGCGCGCAGGAATACGCCCTTTTCCGGCAGGGCCGCTGTCCGGCGGATCATCCCGTCATCTTCACCGCCGAAGCCCTGATCCGCTGCAGCGCCCCTCCCAGCGCCGTTTGGGCTGAAGGCTGTTTTTTCCTGCGCCGCTGTCCGCAGACGATCCGCGATATATTTGTCGCCTATCAGGATTTCTGCCGCGGCGCACATACCTTGGTCATACTCCTGCCCGTCCTTCAGATGCTGGTGCTGTTTGCCGCAGCGCTTTCCGGTCTGCCGTTTCTGGCAGGAGCGGCGTTTCTGCCCGAGCTCCCGGCGCTGGTGCATCCCGTGCAGTGGCCGGGCGGACTGCTCCGCGCCGCGCTGCTGCCGATGACGGCGCTCCTGTCGCTGGATACGCTTTTCTGCCGTCTGCTTTCGCGCTCGCCGCTTCTGCGCATCCGCGTTGCGCCGCGCCTGATTTCTCCGCTTGCATGCACGGCGTCGGCAGGCTTCCTTTTGCCGGCCGCTTTTCTCTCCGTGCATTCTCTCTTTGCGCTTCTGCCGGTCGCGCTGCTCTGGCTGAGCGCGCCGCTCATCCTGCCCGCGCTGGACAAGCCCACGCTTGAGCGCATCGGTCTGGACACGCAGCAGCTTTGCCACCTG
Organism: Clostridia bacterium; assembly: GCA_017545905.1. GTDB lineage: Bacteria > Bacillota > Clostridia > Christensenellales > Aristaeellaceae > Ventricola. The sequence goes on from JAFWXL010000092.1 coordinate 54,472, forward strand.
CGCGCATTGGCCGAGGAGGCCTATTGGGATGCCGTGTCCAGAGCAACGCCAGCGCTGAATATGCTCTGCGCCTGTGCGGGCTGCATGCTGGGCGTGCTTGAGGCGGACGAGGCGGCACGGCGCATACAGGCGCTTCTTGTCGGGGATTTTTCCTGCGCCTCCACTGCCGAACAGGCTGCTGTGCTTGCCAGCGCCCAGTATCTTCGCGAGCGCATGACGGACTGCGACGCCGCGCTCCGCGCGCTGCCCGCGCAGCTGGAAGATGCTGTGCTTTCGCAGACGCATGAAGACGACAGCACGCTCGGCGTCCTGCTGCACAATGCCCGGAGCGAAACCGGCGGACATGCGCTGCCGCTGAGAATCTCCGGTCCGGCGGATCTTCTGTTTCTGCCGCTGCGCCCCATCAGAGAAACGCCGCGTCATGATCTGTCGCTTCCGCTCACGCATCCGCACACCTATCTCAAGCGTCAGCTGCTTCACGCACAAGCCGGTCAGAGCGCAGAAGCGCAGGATGCATCCGTTCGCTTTCTCTTTCTTGCCGCCGCTGCGCTGGGACATCCGTTTTATGCGCTTCTGCAGCGCTCGCCGGTCACAGGACCATACGTCTGGATATGCTCGGGGATTTCATCCTGAATCCATGACAAAGGACTTCGCCTTGACCCCATGTGTGCTTCGCAGCGGTTTTCCGCAGCAAGCAAAAAAACGGCCAGTGGGCGCTCCCATTTCCGAATGCCTTCACAATATGAAGTCATTTCGTGCTCGCAGCACGTAATTTTGCGCAATTCTATAAAGCAAAAAACGCAGGACGATTGTCCTGCGTCTGTATGTATCTGCAGATGGATCAATTGACGTGGAAGCCTGCTTCGCGGAGCGATTCGATGATGCGGCCCGCGTGGGCGCGGTCCTGCGTTTCCATCGTGATTTCCAGAATGGCGTCACGGATATCCAGATCGACGTCCGTGCGGTCATGGTGAACCGCCATGACGTTTGCACCGCCAGCGCCAATGATATGGGATACCAGTTCCAGCTGGCCCGGACGATCCTGCATGAGAATGCGCAGCTTGCTGACGCGGCCCGCACGCAGAAGACCCTTTTCGATGATGCGGGAGATCATCGTCACATCGATATTACCGCCGGAAATCACGGCAGCGACCTTGCCGCTCGTATCGAATTTCCTGCCCATGATCGCCGCAACCGCCGCAGCGCCGGCGCCCTCGGCGACCATCTTGCCGCGCTCCATCAGAAACAGAATCGCCTGCGCGATTTCATCGTCGTCCACCGTCACGACCTCGTCGACATACTGCCTGCACAGTTCAAACGTCAGATCGCCCGGCTGCTTGACCGCAATGCCGTCGGCAATGGTCTTTGCGCTGTCCAGCGAAACGACATGTCCTGCCTCCAGCGAGGCCTTCATGCCCGCCGCGCCTGAAGCCTGCACGCCCACCACGCGCACATTCGGATGGAGCATCTTCACAGCCGCCGCCACGCCTGAGGCCAGACCGCCGCCGCCGATGGGCACCACAATCGTTTTCACATCCGGCAGATCGTCCATGATTTCCAGACCGATCGTACCCTGTCCGGCGATGACCATCGGATCATTGAACGGATGGATAAACGTCGCGCCCAGCTCTTTCTGCAGGCGGCATGCCTCGGCATACGCATCATCGTACACCCTGCCGTGCAGCACGACGTTTGCCCCCAGCTCGCGCGTGGCCATCACCTTTGACAGCGGCGCGCCCGCAGGCATCACAATCGTCGCCGGGCAGCCAAATGCTTTCGCCGCCAGCGCCACGCCCTGCGCATGATTGCCCGCAGAAGACGCGATCACGCCGCATGAACGTTCCCTTTCGCTCAGGCTGGCAATCTTGATATACGCGCCGCGTACCTTGAACGAACCGGTATTCTGCAGGTCCTCCGTCTTGAGATATACCTGCGTATTCTCGTCAGAGAGCGCCTTAAACTGCACAAGGCCCGTCCTCTGGGCCACACCCTTGAGGCGCTCGCGCGCTTCCAGGATCATGCCAAGCGTAACAGACATATGTATTCCTCCTGTATTTTCCGAGCTTATCTCGCCATTTCATAAATCATAATGCCGGCAGCTACCGCAGCATTGAGGGATTCTGCGCCGCCGCGCATGGGCAGCGCCAGATGGTGCGTCGCCACATCGCGCACCGCCTGCGAAACGCCGCTGCCCTCGCTGCCGATGACCAGTACCGCCTTTTCATGCGGACAATTCGCATAGAAATCCGCGCCGCCCAGCTCCGTCGCCACCACGGCGTAGCCCTGCGCCCTGAGCTTTTCCAGCTCCTGCGGCAGGTCGTCCACGCGCCTCACCGGCACGCGGAACACAGAGCCCATTGTCGCGCGCAGCGTCTTGGCGCTGTACAGGTCGGCGCATGCGCCGGAAAGGAGCGCGCCGTCAAAACCGGCTGCATCCACTGTGCGCAGGATCGTGCCGACATTGCCCGGGTCCTGAACGCCGTCCATCGCCACGATCAGCCTGGCTGTGAGTTCCTCCGGCTGCTGCGCAATTGCAACCGTGCAGCATACGCCCTGCGGCGTCTTCTGCTCGCTGATGGCCTGCATGATCGCCGCAGTGACCAGCAGCACCTCACAGCCGCGCGCCTGCGCCATGTCGATCAGGTCGGCATAGTCCGCGGTCCGCTTTGCATCGATCACCAGCGTGCGGCACAGCGAAAGCGAAAGCGCCTCGCGCACCATCTTCACGCTCTCCGCCAGAAACACGCCGGCGGCGCGGCGGTTCTTTGCCTTCTGCAGATCGCGCAGAAACTGCACCTGCGGATTGTGTACGCTTGTAATCTCCTTCATGCTTGCGGCCCCTTTTCCAAAAGTATACGGGTATTCTATCCCAAAACCGCTGTAAGTGCAAGAAGAAAAGCGGCCAGCGGCCGCTTTCTTCAATAAATCACCGTTTCACCTTCGGAAAGGCCTGCGGTGATCTGCACCTGTGTGTCCGTCATCATACCCAGCTCAACCTGCCGGTATTCTCCGCTGCGCAGCTGCACATACCAGCTGTCTCCGTCCTGTGAGACAGCCTCGCTGGGCAGCAGCAGCGCATTTACTGCCGACTCCACCAGAATCTCGCCGGAGACATTCATGCCGCCGAGCACGCGGCTGTCCACATCGCCCTCAAGTGCCACGTAGACGTCATAGGTCGTCACGCTGCTTTCAGTATTGCCAAGCGGCGCAATCTTCCTGACCACGCCCTCAAGCGTGACGTCTGGAAGCGCATCCACCCAGACCGTTACCTGCTGTCCCGGCTCAACCGAAGGAATATCCAGCTCGTCGATGTGCAGCACCAGCTCCATGCCCGCATCCTCCACGATGGTGATCACCTTCGTGCCGGCAGTCACGCTGTCGCCCTTTTCCACATCGATGGATGCAATACGTCCATTGCATGGGGCGACAATGGCCAGCCGTTCCTGCTTTTCCATCGCCTTTTCCAGCTGGAGCTGCACCTTCACATGTTCGCGAAGCACCTTGTCGTTGTCGTAGAACAGCGGCGTCTGATCCCAGTCGATGCGCGCAACGACGTCGTCGCGCTTGAGATACTTGCCCACCTCAACATTCCATGCCACGCCCTTGACCGTGCCGCCGTAAGCAGAAACCGGCATCGGCTTGTTGATTTCCAGAATGCCTTCGCCGACGATTTCGCCGCTTTGCGTCGATACCGTCACAGGCGCATCCATCGGAAAGCTGTCATCATTTACCTGAATGACGGCCTGCGTGCCATAGCGCATGAGATTGACCACCTTGCCGGCAGCGGAAAAGCCGTCGCCCGTCACCGTCACCGTCTGATCCAGCGCAAGACCGAGCGGATTTTCCCCCTCAAGGAGCACCTTCATGCAGCCGTCCGTGGAGAGCATCACCACGCAGCCATGCTCCCTGTACTCGGCCAGCGCATCGTCGCCCGCCCGGATATACACTGCCATCACGCGGCCGTCGCTGGGCGAACGGATGGTGATCTCATCCGAGTATTTCTCAATGAGCGGCTCTTTCGTATTCACATCCAGACGCGGCCGTCCGTCTTCGTAGGTCAGCGGCCTGTATTTGTACTGTGCATGCGTCTGGGTATAGAGCATGTCTTTCTGCGTCAGCTGGATGTCGTATTCCAGCTGCGCCACCTCGGCGGCCAGCTCGTCGTTTTCCAGCTTCATGAGCAGATCGCCGGCCTTCACCTCGTCGCCCAGCCCCACATACCACTCGACCACCTCGGCGTCGATTCTGGCATATGCGCCCGGCTGGCTGACAGGCTGAATCTCGCCGTTTCCATATACCGTGCTGGCAATGGAGCCGGCTGACACCCTCGCCGTATCCGCCTGTGCGGCAGCGCTCAGGCACAATGCCATCGCCGCGCACAGGCATGCGATTCTTCTTTTCATCGCCGCACCTCCGCGCTCAGCTATAGTGCAGGGCGTCAATCGGCTTGAGCTTGGACGCCTTGTTCGCCGGGTACAGGCCAAAGACGACGCCCACAAACATCGAGAAGCCCAGCGCCAGCTGCGCCACGCCCACGCTGGCAGATACCGGCATGCCCAGATATTTTTCAAATGCCGCCATCACCACATAGCCCAGAATCAGGCCCATCACGCCGCCCATGCCCGAGAGCACGACGGATTCGATGAGGAACTGCAGCAGAATATTGCGCCTTTTGGCGCCAATGGCCTTGCGGATGCCGATTTCACGCGTGCGCTCTGTGACAGAGACAAGCATGATGTTCATGATGCCGATGCCGCCGACCAGCAGCGAGATGCCCGCAATGCCGCCGAGCATCAGCGTAAGCGTGCCGATCATCTCCTCCATCGTCTCCAGAATGGCCTCCTGGTTCATGATGGTGTACGTGCTGTCATTCTGATATTTCTTGTAGAGGAAGCTGCTCACCGCCGCTTCTGCACGGCCGACGGTCGTCGAATCCGTCGCAGAGACATAGAACGTGGTGATGGACGTGGATTCGAGCATGCGCTGCGCCAGCGTGAAGGGCATGATCAGCGAAGAATTCTCCTCATCCAGCACGCCGACAATGCGGAATTTCCGCCCGTCAACATGCATCGTATTGCCCACAACATTCGTATTGCCGAACAGATCCGTCGCCAGCTCCTGGCCCACGATGCATACCGCGCTGCGGTTGGTCACGTCCGCATCCATGATGTAGCGGCCGGCAGACAGCTCGGTATTGACGATACTGGCATAATCCGGCAGCACGCCGGTGACAGAAGCCGTGGTATTCATATTGCCTGCCTTGACCGTCAGGCTGCCCGATACCGTCGGGGAGACATACTGAATGTACTCGTTATCCTTGAGCGAAAGCACGTCGCTGAGCTTGAGGATCACCGTGCCCTTTGCGCCGGAGCTCCTTGAGTTCCTGTTCATGGATGGCCCGCCAAAGCCCACGCGGCGCGTCTGGATATTGACGGTGAGCATATTGGTGCCCATGGATGCAATCGAATCGGTGACGGAGGAGGTCGTGCCCTGACCGATGCCCATGAGCACGGTCACGCTCATCACGCCGATAATGACGCCCAGCATCGTCAGGAACGATCGGACCTTGTTCGCCCAGATAGCCTTGAAGGCCATCCTGATGGTTTCAACGGGATTCATCAAATGACCACCTCGCTCTCATCCATCGGCTCGAGCACCCTGCCGTCATGGATATGGATCGCGCGCGGCGTCTGCGCAGCGATCTGCGCGTCATGCGTGATGAGCACGATGGTATTGCCCGCCTCGTGCAGCTCATGGAACAGCCGCATCACGTCCGCGCCGGTCTTCGAATCGAGGTTGCCCGTCGGCTCGTCGGCGAGAATCAGCGACGGATTGCCCGCCAGCGCGCGGGCAATCGCCACGCGCTGCTGCGGGCCGCCGGAAAGCTCGGTCGGTTTGTGATGCATGCGGTCGAGCAGGCCTACACGGTCGAGCACCTCGCGGCTGCGCTTGTGACGCTTACCCGCGCTCATGCCCTGATAGATCAGCGGAAGCTCCACGTTTTCCTGCGCCGTCAGCTTGGGCAGCAGGTTGAACTGCTGAAAGACAAAGCCGATCTTTCTGCCGCGGATGGTCGCCAGTTCGTCCTCGGTGTAATCGGTGATATCCAGCCCGTCAAAGCGGTAAATTCCTTCATCCGCCGTATCCAGACAGCCGATGATATTCATCAGTGTCGACTTTCCCGAGCCGGAAGGGCCGATGACCGAGACAAATTCATGCGGCTTGATATGGATATCCACGCCGTCAAGCGCCGCCACGACATTTTCGCCCATGCGGTATTCCTTGCGGATGCCTTGCATGATAATCATGTGCTGCCCCCCTTAACGCCGGCCGCCCATCATGCCGCCGCCCATCATCATGGAGAACATATCGGTACTCTGCGTCTGCGCTGCGGTATAGAGTATAACATCGCCCTCATTCAGACCGGATACGATCTGCACATAGTCGTCATTCTGCATGCCGGTCTCCACCTCGACCAGGGAGCCGGTCACAGTCTGGGCATTCTGTGTGTTCACGCCCTCGTACAGCCAGTCGCGCACGCGGGAAACCGCCGTATCCGCCAGCGCCTTCGCCTTGTCAATCAGGCTCTGCATTCCCTGCGCAGCTTCCGCGTTCACGCCCTGCGCCTGCTGTCCATTGTCCTGCGCAGCGCCCGTATCCGGTCTGCCCGGCATATCCTGCACAGCATTCCTGCCCGGCATATCCTGCACAGCATTCCTGCCCGGCATGCCCTGTCCGCGGCTGCCGCGCTGACTGCCGGAATTGGCGCTCCTGGCCGCATCGGCAAGCGTCGTGGTGCCGCCGTCGGCAACCATGACGTATGTCTTGTTGTTCATGGTCATCAGCGCTTCCACCGGCACGTAGAGCACGCCGTCCGCCGCGGCAGTCTGAATCTCGCCCGTGGCATTCATGCCCGAGCGCACGCCGGTGCCCGCCGCGTCAAACGTCAGCTCGACGTCATAGGTCGTCACACCGCCGGAGCTTTCACCCACAGGCGCAATCTTATACACCTCGCCGGCGATCGCGACGTCGCTCAGCGCATCAATGGTGATGGTGACCGGCTGTCCGATCTGCACATCCACCACGTCCAGCTCATCCACAGCGATGGTCAGGTTCATGTCCTCGCCCTCGAGAATGGAGCCAAACAGCGTGCCGCTTGTGATTTCATCGCCCTCTGCCACGTCGATGGAGGCGACGACGCCGTCGCACGGCGCGGTGATGATCAGGTTTTCACGCTGCTCAATCGCCTCTTTGAGTTCTTTGGCGGACGCCTCTCGCTGCAGGCGCAGCTCCTCAATGGTCAGCGTCAGCGGGGAATCCGCCAGGCGGAACATGCGCTCCGTGCGGCCGACCTCCGCGCCAAGAATCGCATCGACATAGGTGATCGTGCCGCCGAAAGCAGAGACCGCCATCGGCTTGTTGCACTGCAGTTCGCCCTGACCGACAACCTCGCCGTCGGCATTGCGCACCTCGCAGACCGTGCCAAGAATCATGTCCGCACGGCCGTCGCCGTCAAAATCCTCATTGACCGGCAGTTCCTCTTCCATGATGGTGATCACAGCCTGCGTGCTCTGGCGGGTGAGCTCGATAACGGTGCCCTCGGCGTAGATGTGATTGCCGATGACCGTCACCTTTTCATCGAGCATCAGGTCAAGCTGGCCTTCCTGCGCCGTCAGTTCCACGCGCATGCGCTCATCGGTGGAGATAATCGCCAGCGCGCCCTCGCGGCGGAAAACAGCCAGCGCGTCATCGCCCGCCTTGCCGTAGATCGCCATCACGCGGCCCGCAATCGGCGCCTCCACCTTGGTGACCTTGCTGCCTGCGCGGGTACCGGTGATCTGGGCGTCCAGATCCCACAGCGCAAACTCCAGATCGGTAATCGTATCGTCGATATCGTCGTTGGTCATCACGGCGAGAATATCGCCCTTCTTCACCGCATCGCCCACCGACACACGCAGATCCGTCAGCGTGCCGTCCGCCTCAGCCAGCAGGTTCGGCTGATTGCGCGCAGACGTAGTGCCCGTGCCAAATACGGTATCGACCATCGCGCCGCGCATCACCTGCGCCTGATCATACGTCTGCGTCTCTTCCGTATTGGCAGCCTGGTTCTGAATGTATGCCTTTGCGCCAAAGAGCGCCGCTGCTGCCAGAATAACCAGCATAATCAGACGCTTGATCCACTTTTTGATCACGCGCATGGGTCTTCTGCGGCGCTTTTGAGCCTTTGCTTCGCTCATAATGATTCCTCCACCCCAAAGTCGATCATTTGTTCTTTAATACCCGCTCATTTTAACGGAATATCTTGACAGAATTATGGCGAAGAAAATAACAATCCATTAACATATCTGAATATATGTCGCGCATCTGCAAGAGATAATACAGCAAAAGAGCGGCAAAAACCGCTCCTTAACTGTTATGTTCATACGCCCTGAGAAATGCATTCACCGACATGCGCAGAAGCATGCCCTGCGCAGCGACAAGCAGATCTCCGCTTGCCATCGCATAGCCGCAGATCTCCCTGCGGTTCTGCTCAACAAAATGCTTCGCCTCCTGAGCAATCTGCGGCGGAAGGCGGTATGCGGGAATGTTTTTCGCCGTGCTCAGCGCAATCTGGCCCACGCGCCTTGCCAGCGCGCGCTTCGCCGCCCCCGCGTCAAGCGTCCCGGCCAGCGCGCTCAGCCGCCTGCAAACCTCCAGATAATTGGCGCACCACGCGCTCGATCTGGCAAAGGAGCCCATGATGCTGCCCGCCCGCTGCCGATAGCGCAGGATCTCCATCTCAAATGCCGCCGCGCGCTCTGCTTTGAGCAGGCACGGCGCCTGAAAGAGCTCATCCTCAAAGTGGAGCCCCTCGGCCATCACAAGGCCGTTTTCCTCAAGAAACACCCTGCGGTACACGCACTGCCACACCATCGGCTCATACACATCTGCGCGGCACTGCGCGGCAAAGAGCTCGCCGCCCGTCATCACCTGCGTCGCAGGGATTGCAGGGCCCGGCGTTTCCTTCCCCGTCTCATCGTCAAAGTAGACAAACCTTGCCTTGGCGACGTCCAGCTGCTGTTTTTCCGCTTCCCGGGCAAGCGCTGTCAGCGCCTCCGGCTCCGGCAGATCGTCGCTGTCCAGAAAATAGACGTATTCTCCCTTCGCCTGCAAAAGCCCCGTGTTGCGCGCCGCAGACAGGCCGCCGTTTTTCTCCCTGCGGATGACACGCATGTTCGCATGCATGCCGCAGTGCAGCGCGGCGATCTGCGCAGAAGCGTCGCTGCCGCAGTCATCGACCAGCAGAATTTCACAGTCCCCGATCTGCGCGGCGCGCTCAAGGCATTCGCCGATGTATTTTTCCACGTGATAAAACGGAATCACAACGCTGAGCAGCATGTCCTGTCCTCCGTGCTTTGCCTATCCCCTTGCGAAACAGGGGAAATTGTGCGATAATAGGGTATCTATGGAGCATTATAGCATATTCCGCTTCGGGAGGGAAGATCGATGATCAGCGCGATTGTCATTGGCAGAAACGAGGGCGCACGTCTGCAGGCATGCATAGAAAGCATCCGCGCCTCGCTGGGCATTCTGGCGCACGAGATCATCTACGTCGATTCACGTTCCAGCGACGACAGCGTGAAGATCGCCAAAGAACACGGCGCGCGCTGCTTTGTTCTCTCTGATGAAAACACCACTGCGGGCCTTGGACGCTATGTCGGCACGAAGGAAGCCCGGGGCGAATACCTGCTCTTCCTCGACGGGGATATGCAGCTGCAAAAAGGCTTCTGCGAAAAGGCCATGATGGCCATAGCCACGCGCAGCTACAGCGGCTGTACCGGCATCCGCAGGGATATTTACATAAAAAACGGCGCGATCGTCGGCGAAAATGCAAATTACTTCGGCTGCACGCAAGAACGCATCGCCCTCGAATTCGGCGGCGCTCTCTTCATCAAAAAAGACGCGCTGGAAACTGCCGGCGGCTGGTCTCCGGACACCATCGCCTGCGAAGAGGCCGAGCTGCATGCAAGGCTGCGCGCGCACAATCTGGCGATTGCAGAGCTTCCGGCCGATATGATCATCCATACCGACGCCGTCCGCGAAGGCCGCGGCGTGATGGGCGCTGCGTTTTCCAGACGCCGCTTGGGCGAGGGACAGGCGCTGCGCTGTGCAATGGCACACGGGCAGGCAAACGCCTATATCCGTCACGAAAACGAAAAATTCCTGCTTTACTCCATCGACTGGATGTGCGTCATTCTGCTCGCGCTGCTGGGCGTATGGGGGCTGCTGGGCGCGCTGTTTTTCCAGATGGCGCAGCTGGGCAGCTTTCTGGCCAGACGCCGCCTTCGTGCATTCGTCTCACAGAAGCTCTTCTTCTTCGCCTTCCCGGCGGGCCTTGTCACCTATCGCGTGCGCAGCCGGGAATACACATCCGTCTGATCCATGAAATTCTCTGAGAAACGGTACATGATATGATGAAAATCAGCTTTATCATCGTGGCATACAATGCTGCGGGCAGCATGGGCGCGCTGCTTGGCGATCTGCTTGCGCAGACGATTGCGCATGAGCAGATTGAAGCGCTGCTGGTGGACAGCGCATCCACGGATGCAACCCGTCAGCTCATGCTGGATTTTGCACAGAAAGCACCGTTTGCCGTCAAGGTTCTGGATAATCCCCGCCGCTGGCTGGCCAGCGGCATCAACGTCGCGCTGCGCGAGGCGACGGGCGACGCCATCATCCGTCTGGATGCGCACGCGCGCATTCCCGCCGATTTCCTTCAAAACAATCTTCAGGCGCTCGCGCACGGTGAGGCCATCGTCGGCGGCTGCGTGGCCGGCGGCAAGCCGAATACAGCATGGGAAAGCGTGCTGCGCACGGTGGATACCTCCCGTTTCTGCGGCGGCGCCGCGCCATTCCGCAATGGCGGCGAGGCCCGCTATGTCGATACGCTGGCCTATGCGCTCTATCGCCGCGAGGTCTATGACAAGGTCGGCTTCTACGATGAGCGTCTGCGGCGAACCGAGGACAACGACATGCACTACCGCATGCGAATGGCAGGCTATCGCTTTTATTTCTCTCCGGATATCATCTCCTATCATGCCGCCCGCTCGACCATGCGCGGCCAGCTCCGTCAGAAGTGGGGCAATGGCTACTGGATCGGACGCACCATGCACATCCAGCCGCGCTGCTTTGCGCCGCGCCATCTCGTCCCCGCCGCATTCGTGCTTGCGCTCATCGCCTGCGCGCTGCTTTGCGCGGCGAGTCCGCTGCCCCTCATGCTGCTTCTGACCGCCTATCTGCTGTGCGATCTGTATTTTGCCGTTTCGGGCGCGTTCACGCAGCAGTCCGGCCGCCTGCTGGCGCTGGCGACGCTCCCCTTCCTTTTCCCCGCTGTGCACGTGGTCTACGGCGCAGGCACGCTTGCCGGTCTCATCAGCAGATCCGAATGACTCCTCTGCGCAGCACAGCCGTTGCTGCGCTTTTTCATTTCTATCCGGGAGGTGCTTTCATGCTCAAATGGATCGAAGATATCACAGATTTCATCTTTCTGGAGGATACGCCCCGAAAGGCGGATATCATCTTCATTCCCGGCAACGCTCATGCGCTGCCCTCTGAGCTTGCGGCGCGGCTTTATCAGCAGGGATATGCCTCTCTCATCCTGCCCTCCGGACGCTATGCCATCGGCACAAGCGGCTTTGCCGGGCAGAAATCCGGCTCCCGCCGCTATGAGGGCGAATTTGAAACCGAGTGGGCGTTCATGCGCCGCATCCTCATGGATAACGGCGTGCCGGAGCATGCCATCCTGCGCGAGGACGAAGCCACCTATACCTATCAGAATGCCATCTATTCCAGAAAACGCACGGACGCCGAAAAAATCGCCGTCACACGCGCGATTATCTGCTGCATGCCCGTGCATGCGCGCCGCTCGAGGATGTATTACGAGACGCTCTACCCTGACGCCGAGCTGCTCGTCTGTCCTGCCCCAGACGCTGCCATCACCAGGGAAAACTGGCTGAAATCTGCCAAGGGCATCGATACGGTTTTGGGCGAAATGGAGCGCTGCGGCGGTCAGTTTCACGATATTCTCAAGGATTTGGTGCTGTAAAGGGAACGTTTGGGGACGTTAGGGCTGCCGCCCTAAAACCCGCTTGAGGGATTTCATCCCTCAAACTCCCTTCTTCGCTTCGCGTCGGCTTAAAGATGCTTTCCTTCGCTGCGCATTGCGCAGCGAGATGGGTGCAGGGGACCGAAGCCTGTCGCCGCCAGTGGCGGAAGCAGACAGGCGAAGCGTCGGGAATCGCAAGGAGCGCTTGCGCGACTATGTGAGTTCCCCGGATCATTGTCCCTGCCAGGGGTTTTAGGGGACGGCGTCCCCTAACGTATCCCCGTCACAAAGGGGATTGCCTTTTGCGCGCACATCCATTATAATGCATATGTCACATGCGATTCGTGAAGATGACAGGGCGTCGCGATGCGTGCGGCGACGAAGAAGATGCGTTAAGTGCTCATGTACGGGAATAACATGGGACGAAGAAGGATGCTTTTTCAAAATCCTTCGCGGTATCTCTTTGGCCCCGACTGTCTCTTTACCCTGGATTTGATATTGTCATCTCTGCGAATCTTCACCGCTCTTTTGATGAAAGAGCCGATTTGCGGAGGTGTTTTTTATGTCTTCCATTTTTTCTTTGATCTGCTCTCAGTTTGCCGATTCTTTCCGCGCGCTCAAGCGCACGCGCACGATCACAACCGCCGGCCTGCTTCTGGCCATTCAGATGGTGCTCTCCTCCTACGGCGTGATCGAGGTGAGCGACAGCCTCAAAATCTCGCTCGCGCACCTGGCCATCGCCCCCACGGCGATTCTCTTTGGCCCCGCAGTCGCGGGCATTCAGGGGGCGCTCAGTGATATTCTGGGCTTTATGCTCAAGCCCACAGGTCCCTATTTCCCCGGCTTCACGCTATCGGCTGCGCTGCTGGGCGTGATCTACGGCATGCTGCTCTATAAGACAAAGCGCGCCGCATGGCAGATCATCCTCGCACGCGTGATCGTCTGCATCTTTGTAAATATTGCGCTCAACACGGTATTCCTCACTATGCTCTACGGCCCGTCGCGTCTGGCGACGCTGCCCATCCGCGTATTCAAGAATCTCATTCAGCTGCCCATCGACTGTCTGCTGCTGGGCGCCGTGAGCAGAACCGTGAAGCGGATTCCTGTAAACTATCGATGATATTTGAAAAGGCCGGACATCTCGTCCGGCCTTTTGAGTTACGTCAGTGCTGCCGCCCTGAAACCCGCGCAGGTACTTCGCTCCTGCACCCCATGTTCGCTTCGCGGCGGATTCAAGCTGCTCTGCTTATTTCACAATTGCAATCGCATTCATCTGCGGCGGCAGAGACATGGTGGAAACGCCCGTGGTATACGCAGTGATCACATCGCCCACAGCGATTTGCGGCGCATTTTCCGGCAGCGTCAGCACGACCTCATCGCCGCCCTCATTTTTGGTAATTGTCACGCGGTCATCCGCCAGCCCCGTTACCGTGCCCTTCACCTCATAAACGCCGATCTTCAGCGCGGTGATCTGTGCAGGAATGGAGCGGGTCATCTTGCCGTCATAGAAGATCACGGCCACCTGACCCACAGCCAGATCATCCACGCCCTCGAGCATCGTGTCATCGGACAGATTCGCCTGAATCATACCCATTTCGCCCGCATCAAGGAGCACGTACTCGTCCGTGATCTCCGTGATCGTGCCGGTCAGCTCAACAACTTCGATCACATTCTCCTCGTCTGCGTCGGTTCTCACGCCGTCATCCGGCGCGGTATACTCCGTCATCTTTCCGTCAGGGCCGTCCGATACAGGTCTTGTCGCCGCAAATACAGCGGCGCTCGCAACGGCAATCGCGAACACAAGTGCGATCAGCCACACCATCTTCTTATTCTTCATGTTCAAATCCTCCTGAATTGATCTGTTTTTGTATCGTGCCTCGTTGCACGACACAATAAAGACGCGCATCCGTGGGAAATTCTTCCCGGAAAACAAAAAAAGTTTTGAAGTCCCGGAACCGGGACTTCATCACTCTTTATACGACAATTGTCAGCTTCAGCCTTCCGCAATCGCACGCGCAACATGCACGCCGCTGGCGGATGCATGGGACAGCGAATGCGTGATGCCGCTGCCGTCGCCGATGATATACAGACCCTTGTAGCGGCTCTCCAGCTTATCGCTGACCGCCACCTCCATGTTATAGAACTTGACCTCCACGCCGTAGAGCAGCGTGTCGTCATTCGCCGTGCCGGGCGCAACCTTATCCAGCGCATAGATCATCTCGATGATGCCGTCCAGAATGCGCTTGGGCAGTACCAGACTCAGATCGCCGGGCGTAGCATTGAGCGTGGGCGTAAGGAAGGAATCCTTCATGCGGTCATTGTTAGAGCGTCTGCCGCGGATCAGATCGCCGAAGCGCTGCACAATCACGCCGCCGCCGAGCATATTGCTCAGGCGGGCAATGCTCTCGCCATAGCCGTTGGAATCCTTAAACGGCTCGGAGAAATGCTTGGCGACCAGCAGCGCGAAGTTGGTGTTCTCGGTCTGCCTCGCCGGGTCCTCATAGCTGTGGCCGTTCACGGTGATGATGCCGTTGGTATTCTCGTTGACCACTGCGCCCTTGGGATTCATGCAGAAGGTGCGCACCAGATCGCCGTATTTCTCCGTGCGGTAGACGATCTTGCTCTCGTAGAGCTCGTCCGTCAGATGGGAGAAGACCTCTGCCGGCAGTTCCACGCGCACGCCGATGTCAACGCGGTTGGACTTGGTCGGGATCTGCAGCTCGTTGCACACGCGCTCCATCCACTTGCTGCCGATGCGGCCGACGGAGATGACGCAATCCTTACAGGTATAGGTCTTGTCCTTCAGATGTACGCCGTATCCGCCTTCAATCGCGGTGACATGCTCCACCGGCGTATCGAAGAAGAAATCCACCTTGTTTCTGAGGTCAGCATACAGGTTTTCCAGCACGACATAGTTCACATCCGTGCCCAAATGGCGGACAGAAGCATTGAGCAGGTGCAGATTATGCTGGATGCAGAGCTTCTTGAACTTGGTGCCGGCGGTAGAATAGAGTCTGGTGCCCTTGCCGCCGTAGCGCATGTTGATCTCATCGACATAGTGCATCAGTTCCAGTGCCTTGGTCTTGCCGATATACTCGTAGAGCGTGCCGCCAAAGTCGTTGGTGATGTTGTACTTGCCGTCGGAGAACGCGCCCGCGCCGCCAAAACCGCTCATGATCGAGCAGCTCCTGCAGCCGATGCAGGTCTTGATCTTCTCGCCGTCGATCGGGCAATGGCGCTTATCAAGCGCATGGCCCGCCTCAAACACGGCAACCTTCAGTTCAGGCTTCATGCGCATGAGCTCAAAGGCGGAGAAAATGCCGCCCGGGCCCGCGCCGATAATAATCACATCATAATTCATCATGCATTCCCCCGAAAATACAAACAGGCATAAAAAAAGTAAACGAACAGCTGCGGGAATTCACATCCGGCAGCCAACCGTTTACGGCAGTCAGCAGCAAAGCCCATCCATATCATGAGCTTACACTTTGATATTAATCCTTGACATATTATAGCATAATATCCGGCGCTTTGCAATCCGTTTCCATGCATAGAAAAAGGGCTCCGGCAATACCGAAGCCCCTTCATCACACGTTGATACGCCATTCTCGCGTTCTGCATGTGCGAAGCATAGAAGGAAGTTTGAGGGATGAAATCCCTCAAGTCGATCTTAGGGCGTCAGCCCTAACGCCTCCCCCCTTATCGAAGAATTACAGGCCGAACAGCACGCTGTTGACGATGCTCTCCAGGTACTCCTGACGGCCGCTGCACGGCAGCGCCGGAGCGCCCATCTCGCAGGCATACGCAGAAAGCTCTTCCAGCGTCGTCTCGCCCGCCGCGATCTTTGCGCCGATGCCGGTCTTATAGCTGGCATAGCGCTTCTCGACGAACTCGTCCAGACGGCCGTCTTCGATGAGCTTAGCAGCCTTGATCAGGCCCAGCGCGAAGGCGTCCATGCCCAGGATGTACGCGTGGAACATGTCTTCCGGCGTGTAGCTCGGACGGCGGTTCTTGGCGTCAAAGTTGAAGCCGCCGGTCAGGCCGCCCGCCTTGAGCACCTCGTACATACACATGGTGGTCTCGTAGATATCGAACGGGAACTCGTCGGTATCCCAGCCGAGCAGATAGTCGCCCTGGTTGGCGTCGACGGAGCCGAGCATACCGTTGATGCGGGAGACGCGCAGATCATGCTGGAAGGTATGGCCAGCCAGCGTAGCATGATTGGCCTCAATGTTCATCTTAAAATCCTTGTCAAGGCCATGTGCGCGCAGGAAGCCGATCGCAGTCGCCGCGTCGAAATCATACTGATGCTTCATCGGCTCCTTCGGCTTGGGCTCGATGTAGAAATCACCCGTAAAGCCGATGCTGCGGCCATACTTGACGGCCATCTTCATCAGGTTGGCGATATTCTCCTGCTCAAAGCCCATATCGGTATTGAGCAGCGTCTCATAGCCCTCGCGGCCGCCCCAGAAGACATAGCCCTTGCCGCCGAGCTTGACGGTGATCTCCAGCGCCTTCTTGATCTGCGCCGCAGCAAAGCAATACACGTCAGCAGAGTTGGAGCTGCCGGCGCCGTTCATGTAGCGCGGATTGGAGAACATATTCGCGGTGCCCCACAGGCACTTGATGTTTGTGCCCTTCATCTTCTCCAGAATATAATCGGAGATCTCGTCCAGACGGCGGTTGGTTTCCTTGATGTCGTCCGCTTCCGGCACGATGTCCACATCGTGGAAGCAGAAATACTCGATGCCCAGCTTCTGCATAAACTCGAAACCGGCGTCTACCTTGGCCTTGGCATGCTCCATTGTGCCTTTCTCTGCGCCGAAGGACTTGTCCGCCGTGTCGCGGCCGAACATATCGGTGCCGCCGGCGCACAGGTTGTGCCACCAGGCCATGGCAAAGGGCAGATGCTCGCGCATGGTCTTGCCCATGATCACCTGATCCGGATTGTAGAACTTGAAAGCAAGCGGATTCTTGCTCTGCGGGCCCTCGTACGGGATAACGGGAATGTTCTCAAAGTACATAGCGCGTTCCTCCTGTCTGATTCTTGTTCTATGTCGATTTCAATGAAAAGCGTGTTTAGCGGATGACGGGGAATACATCCTTGAGCGCCGGGTAGATGGCCTTGAACTTCTGATACTGCGCCTCATAGCGCGCGGTCAGCTCGGCGTCCGGCTCCAGTACGGAGGCGGTCTTCACGATTGCGTCGCAGGCAGCCTGCACGCTCTCGTATGCGCCGCAGGCAACCATCGCCAGCATCGCGCCGCCCATGCCCGGGCCCTGTTCGCAGGCCGGGCTCTCCAGCGTCACACCCAGCACGTTGGCCATGATCTTCTTCCACAGCGGGCTCTTCGCGCCGCCGCCGCAGATCTTGGAACTGCTGACCTCGATCCCAAGGCTTCTGGCAATCTCCACGCTGTCGCGGATAGCGAAGGCTACGCCCTCCAGCACGGCCTGCGTAAAGTCGGCGCGGGTGGTATCCATGCTCATGCCGATGAACGTCGCACGCGCGTCGGTGTCATTGATCGGGCTTCGCTCGCCCATCAGATACGGCAGATAGAAGACGTTATTGCGGCCGAGCTTCTCATCGCTGATGAGCGCCTGCTCGCCGGCATAGTCCTTCGTGCCGAGAATCTCATCCATAAACCACTTGTTGCAGGAAGCGGCAGAGAGCACAACGCCCATCAGGTGGTAGCCGCCGTCCGCATGGGCAAAAGCGTGCAGCGCGTTGTTCGCGTCCACGCCGAAGCTCTTTGATGAGATGAACACCGTGCCCGACGTGCCCAGGCTGATGTTGCAGCCGCCCTCGCCAACGACGCCCGTGCCGACCGCAGCTGCTGCATTATCGCCCGCGCCCGCCGCCACGCGCACGCCGCTGGGCAGACCCAGCGCGATAGCCAGTTCCGGCTTCACCGTGCCGATACAGTCATAGCTTTCAAAGAGCTGCGGCATCTGCGCTTCGCTCACGCCGCAGATCTCCATCATTTCTTTGCTCCAGCGCTTGTTCTTCACATCCAGCAGCAGAATGCCGGATGCGTCGGAATAATCGCAGGCATGCACGCCGGTGAGGACATAGTTGATATAGTCCTTAGGCAGCATGATCTTGCTGATCTTTGCAAAGCTCTCCGGCTCGTTCTCCTTCATCCACAGGAGCTTGGGTGCGGTAAAGCCTGCAAAGGCGATATTCGCCGTCATCTCGGAGAGCTTCTGCTTGCCAATGACATTGTTGAGGTAATCCACCTGCGCAGCCGTTCTGCCGTCGTTCCACAGGATAGCCGGACGGATCACGTTGTCATGCTCATCGAGCACAACCAGACCGTGCATCTGACCGCCGGCGCCGATGCCCGCAACCTGCGATGCGTCCACGCCCTCCAGCAGCTCGGGAATACCTTCCATCATGGCCTTGCGCCAGTCCTCAGGACTTTGCTGGCTCCAGCCAGGCTGCGGGAATTCGAGCGGGTATTCCTTTGTGACCACGTTCAGGATCTCGCCCATCTCATCCATCAACAGGAGCTTTGCTGCCGATGTGCCAAGGTCAATACCGATGTAATAGCTCATGTGTCCGTCACCCTTTCTATCTGTACTGTTGCGTCACAGTCTGATTCTGATGCTCTCCCTGCCCGTCAGCGCCGCGCTGCGCGCATCCGGCTGGCTCGTGCCCACATAGAGCACAGGCACGCCTTCGCTGACGTATTCGCCCTGTTCATCGACAACCAGCAGGCGCTTTTTATCGATTTCAATCGCCGCTTCAACCGTTTTTCCAGCCGGGCAATTCACGCGTGCAAAGCCGCAGAGGCGCGCGTTGCGCGGCGCATGTCTGCTGCCCTCGTTCTGCACGTAAACCTGCACGACATCCTGCGTATCGGCTGCGCCCGCATTCATCAGCGTCGCCTGCACAACAATCTTTCCGCCCTCGTCCTTTGCAGCGGCTTCCTGCACATGCACATCGCCGTACGTCAGGCCGTAGCCGAACGGATACAGCGGCTCATGCTCAAAGTAGCGGTACGTACGGCCCTTCATGCTGTAATCCGTAAATTCCGGCATGAGGTCTAGCTGCTCGTTGTGATAGAACGTCAGCGGCAGTTTGCCGGACGGAGACACCTTGCCAAAGAGAATATCGGACACGGATTTGCCGCCGCGCGCGCCCGGATACCACGTAAGCAGCACAGCGTTTGCATCGTCTGCCGCTTTGCCCAGATCGATCGCGCTGCCCGCCATCAGGCAGATGACCGTCGGCTTGCCCACTGCCAGCACAGCGTCCATGAGCTTGCGCTGGCACAGCGGCAGCAGCAGATCCGCCTTGTCGCCGGAAGCCGCCGCATTACCGGTATCGCCTTCCTCTCCCTCGAGTGTCTCGTCCAGACCAACCACCAACACCACTGCATCGGACAGTTCTGCCGCGGCAAGCGCCTCAGCGATGCGATCGTCCGGCTGACCCAGATTCTCCTCGCGGTCGCGGAAGAGATGGCTGCCCTGCGCGTAGAGTACGCGCACATCATCGCCCAGCTCATCCTGAATGCCTTCCAGTATCGTCACATACCGTGAAGACGTGCCGTGATAATTGCCAATCAAAGCAGCGCGGCTGTTTGCGTTCGGGCCGATGACAGCCAGCGTCTGAATCCTGTTTTTATCCAGCGGCAGCATGCCGTCATTCTTGAGCAGCACGCAGCTCTTCTCGCTCGCCTCGCTCGCCTTTTCGATATGTTCGCGGCACTCGACGGCGGTATAGGGAATCGCGTCGTATTCGCTGCCCTCCATGATGCCCAGCATATAGCGCGCCGTGAACAGACGCACAGCCGCCTGACGAATCTGCGCCTCGGTCACAAGGCCCTTTTCATACGCCTTCATCATATAGATGTAGGTATTGCCGCAATTGACGTCGCAGCCGTTTTCAAGCGCCATCGCGGCGGACTCTTCCGGCGTATCCGTCACCTGATGATGCTCGTGGAAATCGCGGATCGCCCAGCAGTCGGACACGACATGCCCCTCAAATCCCCACTCGCCGCGCAGAATATCCGTCAGCAGCGTTTTGCTGCCGCAGCAGGGTTCGCCGTTGGTGCGGTTATACGCGCCCATCACAGCCTCCACGCCTGCATCGACCACCAGATCGCGGAAGGCCGGCAGATAGGTTTCCGCCATATCCTTCTTCGTGGCAGCGGCATTAAACCGGTGACGCAGCGCCTCCGGGCCGGAGTGTACGGCAAAATGCTTGGCGCACGCGGCGCTCTTCATCACCTCGCCGTCGCCCTGCAGGCCTGCTACAAACGCCTTGCCCAGCTCGCCCGTCAGATACGGATCCTCGCCGTAGGTCTCGTGTCCGCGGCCCCACCGCGGGGCGCGGAAGATATTCACATTGGGCGACCAGAAGGTCAAACCCTTATAGATATCGCGATCACCATGGGCAGCAGAAGCATTATACTTCGCGCGGCCTTCCGTCGCAGCGATATCGCCCAGCTGACGCATGAGTTCGGGATCAAACGCCGCCGCCAGACCAATCGCCTGCGGAAAGCTGGTCGCCGTGCCTGCGCGCGCCACGCCGTGCAGCGCCTCGTTCCACCAATTGTATGCAGGAATACCCAGACGCCCGATGGCCGGCGCATCATAGCGAAGCTGGCTTGCCGCCTCTTCCACTGTCATTTCGGATACGAGTGCCTGCGCTTTCTGCCTCGCCAAATTCCTGTTCATTGCGCTCATTCCTTCCTTTGTCCGTATGGTCTGCACAGTTTGGCAACATTCTTTCCTAACTCGATTCCATGATAAGCGAAACGCACATTCTTGTCAAGAATTTTTATATTCTTCGCCCGAATTTTAGAGGATTGCGACAAGGCCCCTCTTCTGCTATAATGCCTGTATCCATTCAAGACGGAGGCGCTTATGCTCAACCTTCCTGTATATCTGGATCATGCCGCAACCACCGTTCCCGATGAAGCAGTCATCAGCGCAATGACGGCCTGCATGCGCATGCAGCCATACAACGCATCCGGCGCATACAGTGCGGCAGGCGACAGCCGGCGAATCCACCGCTTTGCCAGAAGGCGCATCGCCGGGATGCTCGGCTGCCCGCCTGAGGATATCTTCTTCACCTCCGGCGGCACAGAGGCCAACAACTGGGCCGTTCGCGCGTTTTCCGGATCGCACGCTGTCCTTTCCGCCGTCGAGCATCATTCCGTTCTGGAAGCCGCCCGCACCGCAGCCTGCCGGATCACAACCGTGCCGCCCGATTCATCAGGCTTCGTATCTGCAAAGGCCATTGAAGCGGCGCTCACGCCGGACACGCGCCTCATCTGCCTGCAGTGGGCCAACAATGAAACCGGCGTCATTCAGCCCGTGCGCGAGGTTTATGCCCTGGCAAAAGCCCGGGGCATTCACCTGCATGTCGATGCGGTGCAGGCATTCGGTCATGTTCCCGTCAGTGCACAGCACTGCGACAGCATGAGCCTCTCGGCGCACAAGCTATACGGTCCGCGCGGCGCTGGTGCACTGTATATCCGCAGCGGCGTCTCTATCCCCCCGATGCTTGTCGGCGGCATGCAGGAAAGCGGCATGCGCGCCGGCACAGAAAACACGCCCGCCATCTGCGGCTTTGAAGTGGCTGCGCAGATGGCGGACGAAGATATGCCGCAGCGCATGGAGCATGAACATGAATTGCTGGATGCGTTTACCTCACGGCTCAAAAGCAGCATGCCTGGCCTGCGCGTGCTGGGCGAAAACCGCGCGCGCCTTCCGGGCATTGCCGCACTTTTGCTGCCCGGCGTCACCGCCGAGCAGGCAATCGCCGCGCTCGATCTCAAAGGCGTCCTGATCTCCGGCGGCGCTGCATGCGCCTCGCACTCAGGAAAGCCCAGTCATGTCTATACGGCGATGGGCCTTTCTGCCGAAGAAGCCGCCTGCGTGATCCGCATCAGCATCGGGCGGCACACCACCGCTGGCCAACTTGCCTACGCAGCGGAGATGCTTGAAGCGATCATTCCTGCGCAAGCGCGCTGAAGTACTTCTCTATCAGCTTGCCCGCGCCGCCCTGCGCCGCCAAATGTGAAAGCGCCCGCCGGTCATAGGCAATCTCAAAGAGTCCGCCGCGCGGATAATAGCGGAACTGGTTCAGTTCTTCCTTGAGGCACGCGTCAAAATGTCCGTCTGCCCATGCAAGGTCGCCTTGAAAAACAACCAGCTCCTGATTGTAGGACAGGGACAGATTCTGCAGCGCGACCGCAAAGCAATGCGCCAGATACGCGCCCGCCTTACGGGCACGCTCGTCGCCTGCGCGCGAGCGCTCAAACAGCCGGGGCAGCGTCATTGTCCGGGCTGTTTCTTCATCCTCGCCCAGCTTCACAAGCAGGCGATGTACGCGCTGGGGGCTCACCATGCTCTCCAGACAGCCCCGTTTGCCGCAGCCGCAGATCACCTCGTCCGTATCGCTGATGATCATATGACCGATTTCGCCGATCAGCGAATCGCGGCCGTTAAGCACATGCCCCTTTTCGATCAGGCAGGCCGACACACCCCATGTGGTGAACATGGTCAGAAGGCGGTTTTCCGCATATTCCGGATGCTCGAGCAGCAGCGCACGGCCGGAAGCCTTGCCTGCATTGTCGATATAATACGTCAAATGACCACCAAAGTGGGCGCTCAGCTTCTGCTGCATATCCACATCAGCACCCCACGCCGGCGCCTGCGAATTATAGCGAAGCACCTTCGTGTCGTAATCCACCGTGCCCGGCACAGTGAGCACAAGGCCGTAAAGCGCACCGACATCCATACCCTGCGCACCCAGATAGCGATCTGCAAGTGCGCGCACATCATCCAGCGCCCGGTCCAGATCGCCGCACAGCTCATAAGCGTATTCCTGCAGGGCATATATCCCTCCAACCAGATCGCTCATCGCCAGCGTGATGGCCTTTGGCCAGAGGTTCACGCACAGGATCTTGCGCGTATCGCAGAACTGGAAGAGCTCCGGTTTTTTGCCGCCGGCACTCGTGCTTTCGCCAAAGCCGACAGAAGCAATTACCCCCCTCTGACAGTAGTGCTGCAAAAAGCGCATGACCGTCTGGCGGCTGATGCCCGTCAGCTTGTGGATCTCCGCGGCAGTCAGCACCTTGCCTGAACGAATAACCTTCAGCATCATCTGTCGGTTGCGCGCTTTCGCGTCGCCCGGCATGGCTACCTGTTCCCGCTGTGTCAACATGTTCCTGCTCCTTTTGCTTTCAAGTACCCTATTCTATCATATACTTGTCCCTCGCGCCGGACAATTCCGGCTATGATCAGAAAGTGCTCCCGGACGAATCGGGAGCATTTTCTGTATAGGGGGGTTATTCCTTGACGCCGCCGACAGCAACGCCTGCGATAATGTACTTGCTGAAGCAGAAGTACACGATCAGAAGCGGAAGCGCCGTAAGCGTGAGGCCCAGATAGATGGAGCCGAACTCCGTGCGATAGATATCGCCGCGCAGCTCCTTGACCATCATCGGCAGGGTCTTCATCGTAGGATCAGAGAGCAGCATGAGCGGAGTCAGATAGTTATTCCAGGATCCGATGACCGCCATGATGCCCATGGTCGCCATAGCCGGGATCATGATCGGCATGATGATCGTATTGTAGGTGTAGAATTCGCCCGCACCGTCGATACGCGCCGCTTCCACCAGCGAGATCTGGAAATTCGCCTCCAGATATTGCTTAAAGAAGAAGACCGTCGAAGCTGCAGCAATGGACGGAATGACCAGCGGCAGATAGCTGTTCGTCCAGCCGAGGCGATACATGAACATGTAAAAACCCGTCGCCGTGACCTGGCCCGGAATCATGATGATCGCCAGAATCACGCTGTAGAGGAACTTCGCGCCCTTGAAGCGATAGACCGTCAGTCCATATGCCGTCAGCGCGGAGAAATACACGCTCAGAATTGTCGCGCCGAAGGCGATGATCGCACTGTTCTTGAAGCCCACCCAGACGCTGAAGCTCTTGCGCTCAAGCACCTGCCAGTTATGGCCCAGGAACGTGGACGGAATCAGAGAGATACCGCCCTGGATCTGCTGAGAATTTCGGGTCGCATTGACTATCATGATCCAGAAGGGCAGCAGGCTCAGGATGCACAGGCAGATGCACAGCACATAGATCATGGAGCGCTTGCTGTTGAGAACCGTAGAACAGTTGATCAGCAGCGCCACGACCGGCAGCGCTATCAGAACGCCTGCCAGCACCCAATTGATCTGCGGATTGCCATAAGGCAGCTTGACCGGAATCGCCTGCACACGGAAAATGCAGTAGATGATCATCAGCTCCGCCACGAGGTTGGCAAAACTGGAATAGGTATAGAACTTGCTGACGATTTTTCCATTAGGAATGAGCACGCACGCAGCAGCAATCACCAGCAGCACAGCGGCAAGCTTGGTCATCAGATACAGATCAGAGAAATCGGTCGGGTAGATCGCGCCGTTCTCATTGACGACCTGCATATTGACTTCAATTCCGGCGGGAAGCTGGCCCGGCATAAGCGCATACTTAAGGCCGCTCTGTCCGGCCTGGCTGGCAAGCGCCGCCTGCTCGGCGAGAAGCTCGTCGACCTTAGCCTGCTGCTTGTCGATCTTGGTCTGCTGCTTATCCAGATCTTTCTGAGCCTTGCCCTGATCAACATAGCGCTGCAGCTTGGCCTGTTCGCTTTCCAGGCGGCCAACCTGCTTGTCAATCTCTTCCTGCAGCGCAGCCGCAGAGTTATCCTCAAACGTAGCGATCGGCATGAACATCAGGCCTGCCGTCACAATCAGCAGAAGGGCGCAAATGAATCTCGTTGCCTTGGTCATTTTCCAGCCCTCCTCTTCTTCGGCACCGCGTCACGATCGCGCATGAGCATGGCGAGGATCAGCGAGCAGATCACGATGATAATGAACAGAACGACAGACGCCGCGCTGGCCATGTTGAAGTTATTGGGCGTCTCAAAGCCCTGCTGATAGATGAAGCGGGCGACGGTATTGGTTGTGTAGTTCGGGTTACCCTGCGTCATCAGGTGCGGAATATCGAACATGGTCAAACCACCGACGAGGGAGGTGACCAGATTATACAAAAGGATGGGCTTGATCAGCGGCAGCGTAATCTTCCAGAACACCTGTCTGGAGGTGCAGCCGTCCACCATTGCCGCCTCAAAGAGGACCGGATTGATGCCCAGCATACCGGCGATCATGATGATCATGGTATTGCCATACCACATCCACCACTGCACGAAGGAGATCAGGCCTCTGGACGCAGCGACGGAGCGGAAGAATTCAATCGGAGAAGAGACCAGGCCAAACTGCTGAAGCAGCGTATTGACCGGCGCAATCGGGAAATTGAACAGAGAGAAGAACAACATGGCGATCGTCGCCGCGGTGATGATATTGGGCACGAAGATCAGCACCTTGAAAGCGCCCTGGAAGCGGAGCTTGAGGTGCGTATCGGTGAACCAGCTGGCCAGAATCAGCGCCATGCCGATCTGCGGAATGAAGTTAAAGATCCAGATGATCACCGTATTGCCCATGGATTGCCAGAAGAAGCGGGAGACGTCCGTGCCAAAGGCAAAGAGCTTCTGGAAGTTATCAAAGCCGATGATAGAATTTTCCAGCACCTTGCTCCAGCCGGCGGCGTCGGTCAGCGACGTGCGGAACGTAAAGAAAATCGGATAGAGCTGGAAAATGAGGAATGTGATAAAGAACGGAGCTACAAACAGGTAGCCGTACTTGTCATAGCTGATGGATTTGCGTTTTTTTGCACCTTGCATATGCCCACCCCTTTACTTGGAAAGTCTCACCCCAGCCGGGGTGGAACGGCACACTGCCGATGAGAAGACGAAAGGGGCTGCCTCTGCCCCGATTCCGTTGCAAGAGGCAGCCCCCGTGTTTCCGGGTTACTTACAGCTGCGCTGTATATGTGTGATTGTATGATATTACTCAACAACCAGTTCCGGGAACTGAGCCTTGACCTGAGCCTTGAACTCAGCGATCGCGGCGTCGAGCTCGGCCTCGCCCTTGGAGTACGGCGTGGTCACATAGTCGCTCCACAGGGAGTTCATCTTCTCGTCATAGTCGGTCATGATCGCGCCGTTGGCCAGGTTGGCCGCCTCAGCGAAGATGCCGTAGTGATCCTGGCCGCCCAGGAACGGGTTCGGAGTGCCGCCTTCCGCGAGGATCTTCTCAACCACAGCGTTGGAGCCGACGAAGTCGCCGGAATCCTTGGCATAGTTGTACAGGAACTCTTCGCTCATGGTGAAGAACAGGATAAAGTCCTTCACAGCAGCCTTGGCGGCGTCGTCCATCTTGGCAACCTTGGCCTCGTTCGCGCCGATCCAGGTGCCGCCCCAGGAGTAACCGACCGGGCCAGCGACCATGCGCCAGTCACCATAGGTGCCGCCGTCCTTCTCGCAGGCAGCCTTCATCTCTTCGTCGGTCATGGTGTCGTTGGTGGTCAGGCCGCAGTTCGGCTTAAGGGTGTAGTGCAGGCCCCAGGTCGGGAGGAAGAAGCACAGGGTGGTGTCGGTCTTCA
>JAFWXL010000093.1 GCA_017545905.1 Clostridia bacterium
GTCTCAACTTCGGGCTCGGTCTCAACTTCGGGCTCGGTCTCTACTTCGGGCTCGGTCTCAACTTCGGGCTCGGTCTCGACTTCGGGCTCGGTCTCTACTTCGGGCTCGGTCTCTACTTCGGGCTCGGTCTCGACTTCAGGCTCGGTCTCGACTTCGGGCTCGGTCTCTACTTCGGGCTCGGTCTCGACTTCGGGCTCGGTCTCGACGTCAGGCTCGGTCTCGACGTCAGGCTCGATCTCAACGTCAGGCTCGATCTCAACGTCAGGCTCGATCTCGACGTCGGGCTCGATCTCAACGTCAGGCTCGATCTCAACGTCGGGCTCGGTCTCGACTTCAGGCTCGGTCTCGACTTCGGGCTCGGTCTCGACGTCAGGCTCGATCTCGACTTCAGGCTCGATCTCGACTTCGGGCTCGATCTCGACTTCGGGCTCGATCTCGACGTCAGGCTCGATCTCGACTTCGGGCTCGATCTCGACGTCGGGCTCGATCTCGATATCAGGATTCACGTCAATATCATCGCCGAGATCGTCGTCGAAATTATCGACAACGGGATCCTCTTCGATCTCCGGCTCCTGATCCTCTTCGGAGAAACCATTCTCATCGCCTTCCGGCATGACTTCTTCCGGCTCGATCTCGTAGGTGCCGTCTTCAACAATGATGGGGAGATAGTTGTTCTCCTCAAGAAGGATATAGTACTTCACAACGCCATCGGGCATGACGGCATAGTAAACCTCATAATCCTCCCCTTCATAATTATAGACGTACTCCGTCTTATGGAAGACGAGCTGCTGCTGCTCAACAACAGCCGTGGGCAGCGTTTCCACCTGCACCGGAATCGGGCTGATCACCATGGCCGTAGCCAGGATGATGCTGAGCGTAGATTTGAATTTTTTATACATGTTGAACCCCTCCACGTATATAGCTATACATACTCGTTTGGATTATACTTTCAATAGTTAAGAAACACCAGTTTTCCTGTTCACAGATTTAATGTGTTTTTCATATTTCATCCAATCTCACCCGTGAAAGCATTTCCCTGCGCGTCGTAATAGCTCTTTTCGCCTGCGTTTCCTTCTTCATCGAGTTCATACTGGCAGATGGCATAGCCCGCAGCATTGTCGGTCACGGCCTCGTCTGCATCCAGACAGATCTCACGGACGGTGTTTTCCTCATAGACGTAGTCCATGCCGGCAATGCCGTCAATTGTCATGCACAGCGCGCCATTCGCGTCGTAATACCGCTCTGTCAGGATGCGTCCCTGTTCGTCATAGCTGCGCGCCGCCGTCGCATAGCCCGTCAGCGAATCCATCACCGGCTCGGCCTTTCTGTTGCAGGTACTGCGCAGCACCTCGTTGCCCGCCTCGTCATACTGCATGGTCACCACGGAATACCCGCCGCCGACGAACACGTACCGGTCTTCCTTGTCAAAGTATTCTTCCTTGACGACCCGGCCCGCTTCATCGTATGTCCTGCGGATGGCGGCGTAGCCGCCGACGCCTTCGACGATCCGCTTGCGCGCATTGTGCAGCGTCTGCTTGATCTGGCCGCGCGCATCGTCGTAGCTCACCAGCATGCGCGCCCTGCCTTCGCTGCCCTCATACAGAGCGCCCTGCGCATCCAGGCATTCCCTGAGCGTGACGCGGCCCTTTGCATCGTAGGCATAGCGCATACCCGCCGCGCCGTATTCGTTGCGGCTGGGCTGTCCGTCCGCTTCATAATACAGATAGGAAAGCAGATTGCCGTTTTCATCGTATTCGCGTACGGCGGAGGCGAATTGTCCAACTTTGACGCCCTGTCCGGCTGCATCCAGATACTGCTCGCGCACCGGCTCTTTGCCCGTCGCTGCATATTCGGCCGTCCACTGCGCATAGCCGTCCGGTCCGGCGGTCAGCTCTGCCTTTTCATTTTCATAGCGGATCTGAACCCGGCGGCCCGCCGCGTCATACTCGCAGTACATCGCCGCATAGCCGCCCGAAGCCACGACCAGCCTCTCCGCCTCGTCGTAATACGCCGTGGACAGGAGCCTGCCGCCCTCGTCATAGCGGCGCACCCTGGCTGCATAGCCCTGCGCGACCGCCATGGGCTGTCCGTCCGCGCCGTAATACCTGCGGCTGATTTCCTCGCCGCGCTCGTCATAGGCATAGGTTACGGCGGCATAGCCCTTCTTGATGACAACCGGCTGATCCTTCGCATCAAAATATGCGCTCATCACCAGTCTGCCCTGCGCGTCGTATTCCCTGCGCAGGATGTGATAACCGTCCGTCAGGCGCAGGATCTTATCCGCGCTGCTGTATACAGCCTGATAGATCACGTTGCCCGCCTCGTCATAGCGGCGGCTTGTGCGCGCGTACTTGTGCGATCCTTCCGTAACCGCGCCGTTTTCATCCAGAAAGATCTTTTCCGTCACGTTGCCGCGCTCGTCATATGCATAGGAAAGACCCGCACAGCCTTCGTGCGCATTGTAGACGGGCTGTCCGTCCGCGCCGACATACATCTTCTGCACAATCTGTCCGAGATCATCGTAGCTGTAGGCCACGCATTCGTCTTCCAGCGCCAGCTCCCCGTCCGCGGTGAAGAAGCGCTGCATCACAACGCGGCCAGCCGCGTCATAGGCGCATTCCTTTCGGGCATATCCCTTGGAGATATCCGTCAGCGCGCCGTCCTGTGCATGGTAGCTTTCTTCAAGCACGTTGCCCTGATCGTCCGAGCGGCGCGTCATCATGGCATAGCCGGCCTTGAGCATCACAGCTTCGCCCTGCTTGTCGCAGTAGATGTACTGCTGCACATTCTCCTGCGGATAGGCGTAGCGCAGAATGCTGAATCCATCCGTGCGCAGGACAGGCTCGCCCTTTTCATCCAGATAGGCAACCTGCGCCGTGCGTCCCTGCTCGTCATAGGCCGTTGCGACGCCGCTGTAGCCCTGGCGCTGAACTGCAGGCTGATCGTTCTCGTCAAAATACTGCTGACGGACCGTCTTGCCGTTTTCATCTTTATAGAGCCTGCGCGCAGCATAGCCGCGGCTCAGGCGCATGGCGTTGTCCTGCTGATCGTAGTAGCGCTCCAGATAGCTCGCGCCGTCCTCGTCATACTCGCGCGCAAGCGCATAGTATCCGCTGTCGCAGGCCGTCCGCTCGCCCTGCTCATCGTAATAGCGCTCGCTGACGACGCGGCCCTGCGCGTCCTCGCGCTGCTCAATGATGGCATAGCCGGCCTGAATGGTGACCGGATCGCCGTTTTCATCCAGATAGGTTTTCCGTACTGCACCGTCGGGCAGTGTGCGGCTCTGCATGCTCGCATAGCCGCGTCCCGCTGTGATGCTCCTGCCCTCCAGATTCAGATAGGTCACCGTCGGCGTGCCGTCGGCGCTGTAGCTCCTGTGCACGGCGCAGTAGCCGGCGCCGATCTCCACAGGCGCATCCTCCGTATCGAAGTAGCGCTCCCATTCCAGCACGCCCTCTTCATTATAGGTACGCCTGCGGATGCAGTAGCCCGCGCTGCGCAGCACCGTCTCGCCCGATGCGCCGAAGCTGGTCTCCTCCACAATCCGGCCCTCTTCGTCGCGCACATAGGCGATCCCGGCCACGCCGTCCGTGCCGGCGATGCGGCTGCCCTCGGCGTCCAGATATGTGCGCGCAATGATTTCGCCCGCATCATCGAGCGTATACTGCTCCTGCGCATAGCCGCCCGCTGTCGTCACAATCTGCCCCTGAGCGTCCACATAGGTGTTGATCCGGGTAAGGCCGTCTTCGCTGTAGGTATACAGAATGCCCGAATACCCCTGCTCGACGACGATGCTCTGTCCCTCGGCGTCCAGATAGAAGATGGACGTGCGGCGGCCCTGATCGTCCTTGCGGCTGCGCGCTGCGCTGTAGCCCGCGCCCAGAATGACCGGCTCGCCGTTTTCATCGCAGTAAAGCTCCCAGTCCAGCGCGCCCCACGCATCGTAGAAGCGCTGCACCATCGCATAGCCCGAGCTCAGCCGGATCACGTCGCCGTCCGTATCCATGTAGATCGTGCGCAGGGTCCTGCCGGCGTCGTCATATTCATAGCCGACCTGAGCAAAGCCGGAGGCGCGCATGATCGGATTGCCGTCCGCCGCGGTATAGGTGATGCGCGCCACGCTGCGCATCTCGTTGTAGGTATAGGTCACGCCGGCATAGCCGTCCTCGCACAGAATGCGCCGGCCCTCTCCGTCATGATAGGTTTCACCGCTGAGCGCGCCGTTGACGTCGTAGGTGCGTCTGCGCTGGGCATAGCCCTCGGCACAGAAAACCGGCTGGTCATCCGCATCAAAGTAGGACTCGCTCTCCAGCTTCTGGCTGCGGTTATACGTGCGCCGGACGACGCCGTAGCCTTCGGCGCATGCAGCAGGATCACCGTTTACGTCGAAATACCGCTCTTCGATACACAGGTTGTTCTCGTCATAGACATAGGCCACGGCGGCATAGCCGTCCTCAAGCATGCATGCCTCGCCGTCCGCGCCCAGATAGGTGCGCTCGACGACGTTGCCCGTCTCATCGCAGACCATCCGCTCGCCGCAGTAGCCGCCCTCGCCGGGCACGCCCTCGCCGTTCAGGTCATAGGCAAAGCTGTAGGTGAGGTTGCCGAATTCGTCGTAGGTATACTCCTTCAGCGCCGCGCCGGACAGATCAACCGAGCGCTGCATATCCGCATCCAGATATGCCTCGGTGAGCAGCAGTCCATCCTCGGTATAGGTCATCTCTCTGGCGGCATAGCCCTGTGCGCAGAGCACGGGATTGCCCTGCCCGTCGGTATATGCTTCAAAGGCGATATTGCCGCCCGCGTCATAGCGGTAGGATACGCCTGCATAGCCGTCCAGACAGGCGACCGGGTTCCCCTCTTCATCCAGGAAGCGCTCGGACGCCACCTGATCCGCATAGTGGGTGAACTCGCGCATCGCATAGCCCTTTGCGCAGCGCACCGGCTTTTCCTTGACGTTGAGATACGTCTCGCGGGCAACCTTGCCCTCCTCGTCATAGCGGTAGCGGATTGCGCTGTAGCCGTCGCTGTTGATGACGCGCCGGCGGGCGCCCTTTTCCTCGAAGTAATAGCTCGTCTTGAGCAGGACGCCTTCCTCATAATCGTAGATCACGTGCGAATATCCGCCGGCTGAGAGCGTCGGCTTTTCGTCCTGATCAAAAAATGCTTCCTGCGTCAGCTGGCCGAATGCATTGTATGTGCGCCTGACCTGCGCATAGCCGAGCTTCGGCACGACAATCAGCTGGTTTTTCACGTTATAATAGGATTCCTTGAGCACCTCGCCCAGCGAGGAATACACCCTGTCCACGCGGTGATAGCCGGCTGTGTTGCTGGTGGGTTCGCCATCTTTGTTATAGTAGCGCTGAGAACGGATATTGCCGTAGGAATCATAGGAAATCATGATCGAATAGTAACCGCCGCGCTGCGCGCAGGGCTGATCGTATTCGTCATAATAGTAGCGCATGACCGTGTTCTTTTTGCTCTTATCCCGCTTTTCCTCGTAATACGCATAACCGCTGCGGTGCTTCATCAGGATGCGGTTCTCATCGTAATAGCTGGCGCGCTGCAGCCTGCCGTTTTTGAATTCCTGCTCATAGCCGGCATAGCCGCGCGCCTCGTTGAACACATAGTTTCCGTCCGGCCCGTAGAAAAACTCGCTGGTCATCTTCTTGCCGATTCTGAACGTGCGCTCGACATAGGCATACCCGTCCTTGTAGGTCATGTAATTGCCGTTCATGTCGTAATACGCCGTCTTGATGATGTATCCGTCCTCGTCGTAGGTATACTCAAGGCGCGCATACAGCTCGTTTTCCACGCTGATGGGCAGGCCGTCCGTGCCGAAGTTCTCGATCATGCCGGTATGCTTTCCGGCATAAGTGACCCGCTGCATGTGGTAGCCGTCATCGCCAAGCACAGGATTGCCCATACTGTCATAGTATGCCTTGCTCAGGATGCGGCCCGCGCCGTCCCATGTCTGTCGGATCTGCGCATAGCCCATCGTGGTATCCACCATCTCGCCGTCTTCATTCTGGTATTCCACACGGACGATGCGCGGCTTGCTGTTGTAGGTATTCACCATGCGGCTGTATCCCAGATCATCCGCCATCACGGGCGTGCCGGAACCATCCACAAACGTCTGTGAGGACACCTTGCCATGGCGCGTATAGGTGGTCAGCAGCTTGAGATTCTTGGAATTCTCCGTCAGACCGCCGCCGGGCGCCATCAGCAGCACCGCCGTGCACAGCGTGAGCGCAAATGTCTTTGACAGCCGGATTGTCATACCTGTTTCCTCCCGTTTGAGCGTATATCGGTTTCCATGTGCATTTCGCGATAACTATCCGTATATTTCATTTGGCTGTCCAATCATCTCTTTCCTTGGCTATACCGTGCGATTTGTACACAGATTTTTTGTGTTTTTCTCCGGATTTTGTATTATTTGCGTATTATTTCCCCCTTGACCCGTTCAGCTGTAGTATAATGTTTGCGATGTTATACATATGCATCCGTATGCATATCCGTGCAATCTGTAAAAGGGAGGTGCTGCATGTCCGATTCTGCCGTGTCATTCGGTGCTCTGGTCAGGCAGTATATCTCTGATCACAGCCTGTCCTATCAGGATTTTGCTGCAGCCATGGGCTTTCGGAGCAAAACGTCCATCTCGCGTATCATTCAGGATGAGACGAGCTATGAGCTGCGCGCGCAGTTCTTCGCCCGCCTGAGCGAACAGTATCCGCTCAGCGTACAGGAAGAGCTTGCCTTCCGCAATGCGCTGCGCATTTCGCGCCTATCCCAGCAGGACAGAACCTTCTTCCGCTGCTTCAGCGACGTGCTGCAGGCGGACTACGCCCTTGATCTGCATACCGACATCGCTTACCTGCCTGCCGGTCAGCAGGAGCCGCTCTCCCTTTCCGGTCTGCTTGCTGTGCGCGCCGATGCGTGCAGCCTGATCACCGTTTCCCTGTTCGGTCTGCCCGGCGCGCCGTTCATCACCGCGCTGTACACGCTTTTGCGCCAGTCCGGCCTGCCCTTTGAGATCCGGCATTATGTATTCTGCAGCGGGGACATCCTGCCGCAGCTGCGCAGCGTCACCGACAGCGCGCCGTTCCTCTTTGACCAGCGCTACAACGTCTACAGCTGCCGCGCAAAAGCGGGACAGGCGACGCCGGATAATCACCTCATTCTCCACTACGCCATGCAGGACGGCTCCTCATCTGAGGACGTATTCCTCCTGCGCGGGCAGGAGCCGATGCTCTACAGCGGGCCGATCAGCAGCAGCTTCACCGAACTCTACCGCTGCTTTTTCCTCCCGGCGCAGGAGATCGTGCCCGCGCTGAAAACCCGATACGCGCAGGAATCGCTTCTCGATCAGTTCAATGCGTATTTCAGCATGCAGGAAGCGATGACCGATCTGGAGGAAGACTGTGCGCTCTACTGCCTGCGCAGCGGCATCGGCGAGGAATTCATCCCGCCGGAGATCTTTCACAATGCCGTGCAGCCGGTCGATCTCGCTGCGCAGGATGCGAAAAAGGTGCTCGCCAACCTGCTGCGCATTCACAAAAAGCGCCATCAGCATCTGCTTTCCCAGAAAAAGCCTCTGCATTATCTGTTCTCCCAGAGCGATTTCCAGCATTTTGTTTGGACAGGCCGCTTCGCCGGCCAGCCGCCGTTCATGCGTTCGCTCACGCCCCGGGAGCGCTACGATACGCTCACACTGCTCATTGCCCAGATTCAGCAGAATCCGTATTTTTCCGTCCGCTTCGCCAATGCGGATCTGCCCGCCGTCTGCGATCATCTGACCCTCACCGGCTATCACCATACGCATTACGCCTCCTCCCATCAGGCCCGGTGCGCCGGCGGTCTGCTGATTCAGCCCGGCCCCAAATCCTGCGCGCAGACAGCCTGCGTGATGCTCTCTGACGAGGCGCTTGCCTCCGCATTCTCGCTGTTCTTCCGCGAGGAGCTCAATGTCCGGTATGTCGAGCCGGTCAGAGCCACGCTCCGCTTCCTGTACAATATGCTCGAGTATCTGCAGTCCCGGCTCTGATTTTCCGCCAACAGAAATAATCGCCCCTGCGTACATGCTGTACGCAGGGGCGATTCAAACCATCGGGAATGCGGCGGAATATGCTTGATGACCGCTGCGTTTTCCTCTACAATAGAATCATCCCGTTCATCATCCTTCCTGCCCGATCCAGCCATACAAACGATCCAAGGAGGTCTTCCTCATGCCGATGCTTGACATGCCGCTTTCCCAGCTGAAAACCTGCACGGGCGTCAATCCCTGTCCGCAGGATATTGACGCCTTCTGGGATGACAGAATCCGTCAGATGGAATCGCTGGGTACAGACTTTGAGCTCATTCCCTCTTCCTTCCAGTCGCCTGGCGCCGAATGCTTCCACCTGTATTTCACCGGCATGGGCGGCGCGCGCATCCATGCCAAGCTGGCCCGCCCGGCAAATGCGGGCGCGCCCGCGCCTGCCGTATGCATCTTTCACGGCTATACCGGCGCTTCGCCGGAATTCAGCAGCATGCTCTCCTACGTGCAGGCCGGCTTCGTCGCCGCCGCGCTGGACTGCCGCGGACAGGGCGGCCTCTCCGAAGACGTGGGCGGCGTGCGCGGAAACACCCATCACGGCCACATTATCCGCGGCCTCGCCGAGGGCGACCCGGCAAAGCTCCTGTTCACCAGCATCTTTCTGGACGCCGCGCAGCTGGCGCGCATCGTGATGGCTATGCCCGAGGTCGACGAAGCACGCGTGGGCGCTACGGGCGCCTCGCAGGGCGGCGCGCTGACGCTGGCCTGCGCCGCCCTGACCCCGACGCTCAACCGCGCCGCGCCGGTCTATCCGTTCCTGTGCGATTACAAGCGCGTATGGGAGATGGATCTGGCGCTGGACGCCTATGCGGAACTGCGCAATTACTTCCGCCTTTACGATCCGCTGCACGAGCGCGAGGACGAGATATTTACCCTGCTGGGCTATATCGATAACCAGCATATCGCCCACCGCATCCGCGCAAAGCTGCTCATGTTCACCGGCCTGATGGACAATATCTGCCCGCCGAGCACGCAGTTCGCCGCCTACAACAGAATGACCTGTGACAAGCAGATGGTGATCTATCCGGATTTTGCACATGAAAATCTGCCCGGCTCGGGCGACAGAATCATGCAGTTCATGCTGGAGATGCTGCGCTGAGGAAAGGAGCGCTTTCATGCTTACACCCCTGTATCGGGAAATCCGCCCCGAAGGCTGGCTGCGCCGCCAGCTGGAGATTCAGGCGCACGGTCTGAGCGGCCATCTGCACGAGGTCTGGCCCGACGTGCGCGAGAGCGCATGGATCGGCGGCGCATGCGAAGGCTGGGAGCGCGTGCCCTACTGGCTCGACGGCCTGATCCCGCTCGCCCATCTGCTCGGCGACGAATCGCTCATCCGCACGGCGAACCGATATGTGCACAGCATCATTGCCCGCCAGCAGGAGGACGGCTGGATCTGCCCCTGCGCAAAGGAAGAGCGCGCCGGCTATGACGCATGGGCCGTGCTGCTCATCGGCAAGGTGCTTGCCCTGCACTGTGCATTCACGGATGATCAGGCCGCTGAAGACGCGCTGTATCTCGCCATGAAGAACCTGCACAACCTGCTTCAATCCGGCGAAATCCGCCTGTTCGACTGGGGAAAATTCCGCTGGTACGAGGGCTATGTTCCATTGCTTCATCTTTACAGCAAAAAGCCGGAGGACTGGATGCCCGACCTTGCGCGCATGCTGCGCGATCAGGGCGCAGAATACGAGAATTTCACCGGCCTGTGGAAGCGCCCGATGAACAAATGGACGTTTGAAACGCATATCGTCAACATCTGCATGATGCTCAAGAGCGAAGCGCTGTGCTGCTCGCTGCTGGGCGAGGCATACACCGGCAAGGCCGGGCGCCTGCTCGCCATCCTTGAGCGCTATAACGGCACGGCCGTGGGCACGCTCACCGGCGACGAGTGTCTCTCCGGCACCGGCAATCAGCAGGGCACGGAGCTGTGCGCCGTGGTGGAGCTGATGTATTCCTATTCGTGGCTCTACGCCGTCACGGGCGATCGCCAATGGGCCGACCGGCTGGAGAAGGCCGCCTTCAACGCCCTGCCCGCCACATTCACCGACGACATGTGGGCCCACCAGTACGACCAGATGGTCAATCAGCCAGCCTGCATCGCCTTCCCTGGCAAGTCTTTCTTCCGCACCAACAACAGCGAGGCGCACCTGTTCGGACTGGAGCCGCACTACGGCTGCTGTACGGCGAATTTCTCTCAGGGCTGGCCCAAGCTCGCTCTGGGCAGCATGCTGCGCTCTTGCGCAGGCGTCGTCATCGCGCATCTGCTGCCGGCAAGCATGCAGACAGATCTTGACGGCAAATCCGTCTGCATCCGCGTGAAGAGCGATTATCCCTTCCGTCACAGCGCGTCGATCACGGTTTCCGCGCGTGAACCGGCGGCGTTTGAGCTTGCTGTCCGCGTACCCGCCTGGGCAAAGGACGTGCGCCTGAACGGAAAGAAGGCTGCAATCCGCAGCGGCCACATCCGCCTGCGCCGCACGTGGCAGGGCGAAACCGAATTGACGCTGACCATGACCGCTGCGCCGCACATGGTCCGCCGCCCCGGCGATCTGCGCGCGGTCGAATACGGCGCGCTGGTATTCTCCCTGCCTGTCGAAACCGAATACCGGATGAAGGAATACACGCAAAACGGCGTGGCGCGCAGCTTCCCCTACTGCGACTACGAGCTCATCCCGCAGTCCCCGTGGAATTACGGCTTTGCGGGCAGGGCGCTCTGCGTGCGCGAGCATCCCATCGGCGACGTGCCGTTTTCCTCCCTCCAGCCGCCGCTGACCATCTCCGCCTCCATGGCGCAGGTGCCGTGGGACTGGGCCGACGGCTATGACAGCGTGCCGGCGGCGTATCCGGCCTCGCGCACGGCAATCACCCCCGCCCGGGAGATACTGCTTGTGCCCTATGGCTGCGCGAAGCTGCGCATGACGGAGATGCCGCTGTGCCGGGATACGTGAGACTTCGCTCCAGCCCCTCCACACGACAAAAGACCTTCCGGCATGAACCGGAAGGTCTTTATTTTTGCAGTTTACGCAGCCTGCTTTTTCGTCAGCTTTTCGATGACAAGCAGCGTACCCACCATCAGCACAGCCGCCAGCAGCAGATTCACAAACACATTCTGCATGAAGCCTGCAAGGATGTACGCCGTGAAGCTCACCGCCGCGACGGTCATCGCATAGGGCAGCTGGGTATACACATGCACAAGATGATCGCACTGCGCGCCGGTGGAGGCCATGATCGTGGTATCGGAAATCGGGGAAATATGATCGCCGCACACAGCGCCGGCAAGGCAGGCAGAGATCGCAATGATCAGGATCTCGCTGCCCACGGGGAAGACGTCCACCACGATCGGAATGAGGATGGAGAACGTACCCCAGGACGTGCCGGTGGCAAAGGCCAGGAACACGGCAATGGCGAAGATAATCGCCGGCAGCAGCTTGGCCAGCGCGCTGGCAGATCCGGCCAGCGTGCCCGCGACAAACTCCGGCGCACCCAGAGAACTCTTGGTGATCGAGCCGATAGACCACGCCAGCGTGAGGATCAGGATTGCCGGAACCATCGCCTTGAAGCCCTCGGACAGGCTCTCGGTGAATTCGCGGTAGGTGAGCACCCTGCGCGCCATATAGTAAACGAAGGTGAACACCAGCGAGAAGAAGGAACCCAGCATCAGACCGGTGGAAGCATCGGAATTCGCAAAGGAATCCACAAAACCCGTGCCGGAGAAGAAGCCGCCGGTATACATCAGGCAGACCACGCAGAAGGCGATCAGCGCCAGAACCGGGACGACCAGATCGGCGATCGTGCCGCGGGAAGCAGCGCTTTCCTCCTCAGCGCCGGCATACGGGCGCTCAGCCGTGGTGTAGAGATCGCCGTGCAGCTGCGCGTTATCCTCGTGCAGCTTCATCGGGCCGTAATCAAAGTTGCGCAGCGAGATGAGCACGATCATCAGCAGCGTCAGCAGGGCGTAGTAATTGTACGGAATCGCCTGCATGAACAGCGTCAGGCCGTTGGTGCCCTCCACCATGCCGGAAACCGCAGCCGCCCACGAGCTGATGGGCGCGATGATGCACACCGGCGCCGCCGTCGAATCGATGATATATGCCAGTTTCGCGCGGGAGATCTTATGATTATCGGTCACCGGGCGCATGACGGAGCCGACAGTCAGACAATTGAAATAATCGTCCACAAAGATCATGACGCCCAGCAGGAACGTCATCAGCTGCGCATGCTTGCGGCTCTTGATCTGCTCTCTCGCCCATGCGCCATACGCGCGCGAGCCGCCCGCCTTATTGATCAGCGCGACCAGCGTGCCAAGGAAGACAAGGAAAATCAGAATGCCGACATTCCAGCTGTCGCCCAGATTTTCCACGATCGTCGTCAGCGTGATCTCCACCGCCTGCATAGGTCTTGCCACGCTGCCCGCAGCCAGCACGCCGCCCGCGAACACGCCGGCAAACAGGGACAGATACACTTCCTTGGTAATCAGCGCCAGACCAATGGCCAGCACCGGCGGCATCAGCGACCATGCCGTGCCGAACACGCCCTTTTCCAGACCAGCAGTCGTCGTCGTGGCGGCGCACAGCAGCGCAACCGTTGCAATCACGTAAGCGGCCAGCGCAATATACTGCCACTTCTTCATCTTCATTGCCGTTCCCTCCGTCATATGAAATGCCCCGTCCCCGGGGCGGACAAACCAACGGCTATTATAGGCCTTTGTCCGCAGGGATGCAACGAAAAAACAGCGATTCGTAATTTAACAAATGCTTTTCATCCGGCGCAGATTTGTCTTGGATTTTTTACAATCAGAAAACGGATCGCATGTGGACAAAAACAACCGGCGGATTGCTCCGCCGGCTGCATTCACTTATGCGTTTCTGCGCTTTTTCGTACCAAGCAGCGCCATGCCGCTTGCGAGCGCGAGCAGCGCCCAAAGCGCAATGTTTGTGCCGTCGCCAGTTCCGGGCAGCGCGGCAATTGCCTTCTCGCTCTCCCAGAGCGCGGTGAGCTTCATGCCGTCCAGCGGCATCGTCAGCGGGAAGGTCACAGTATTGCCGTTTTCATCCGCCCAGCCCGCAAAGAGATAACCCTTCTTCTCCGGATCTGCCGGTGCGGCTGCTTCCGTGCCGTATGCCTGCGTGATGCCTGCCACCGCGCTGCCGCCGTCCGTATCGAACGTGATGGTATAGGTATTTGCCGTCCACTTCGCCTTCACTTCAAGACCGCCTGCCGGCATCGTCTGCGGCAGCGCCGGCTTCCACCCGGCAAACGCATAGCCTGTCTTCTGCGGATCTGCCGGCGCGGTCACTTCCGTGCCGCAGGCCTGCGTGATGGCTGCCACCGCGCTGCCGCCGTCCGTATCGAACGTGATGGTGTAATCCTTGCCCGCCCATCTCGCTTCAAGTACAAGGTTTCTGCTCACATTGGTGGTATAGGTGCCGGAGGTGCTCACACGCGTATTGCCCTCGTACCAGCCGTCAAACGTAAATCCATCATTGGTCGTGGCAATCAGTACAATCGGTTCGTCCTTCTTGTATCCGCTCTTTGCGTCGGAAACCTTCGCCGAGCCGCCCGCCGCCGGATTGGCCGAAACCGTCACTGTGTGATAGACGTCCCACGTAAAGCTGACCTCGCTGCTTGTCACGCTGCTCAGGGTATCGCCATCCGGATCAAAGACCACATAAGCCTTATGGGCGCCTGCGCTCAGATTCAGCTCCTTCAGCTTGACCCACGAGTGGAACTCTTTGTTGGCATTGGCATACTGCGTCCATGTCGTCCCGGTCTTCTGACCGTCCACGTACAGGGTGATCCTGCCCGCCTCAAGACCCGTCAGCTCAAATTCTACTTCCGCCGCATCCTGATCGCTGCTGTAGTGGTTGTCCTTGATAAAATCAAACGCGATACTGCTTCTCACAACCGGAATGCCGCAGAATGTGGTCTTCGTGCTGTCATAGTTCTTCGTCACGATGACCTCAGACGGCGCATTCGCCTTAAAGAACGCATACTGACTGCCAGGGTTGTTGGTTCCTTCGTAAACAAACCGCTTCAGCGAAGTGCATCCTCCGAACGCCTGATTCTCAATCATATCGACAGAGCCCAGAATCTCCACGCGCTCCAATCCGGTGCAGTTGAAGAAGGCAAACTCACCCACCGTTTTCACAGATGCTGGAATCACAACGCCGGACAGCTTGCTGACCATGGAAAACGCATATTTTCCGATCTTTGTCACGGTATCCGCAATCGTTACGCTCTGCAGATTAGGAAACTGACGGAACGCGTAATCGCCGATGAGCGTCACACCGCTCTGAATCACAACATGCTTGACGCTTTCGCGGCTGCTAAACCACGCATACCCTTCTCCGGCGTAATAATGCTCGGGAGCCATGGGCGTATCGCTGGTCACCGTCAGCGTATCGCCTGTAAGCGTCCAGCCATCGCCTTCAGCGCCTGCCGC
The DNA here is from genome assembly GCA_017545905.1 of Clostridia bacterium. Classification (GTDB taxonomy): domain Bacteria; phylum Bacillota; class Clostridia; order Christensenellales; family Aristaeellaceae; genus Ventricola. The sequence continues at coordinate 14,538 of JAFWXL010000093.1, forward strand.
TGCAGCCAGACACATGCACAGCGCCAAAGCCAGCAGCAGCGCCCAGATTCTCTTTTTCATCATGTATTCCTCCCCGTATCCCGCTCATCCCGATCGTGTACAGATACAAAAGGCGTCTTTTGCCTGTCATTGCAAATGCCGGCGCACCGCAGTTCATATCCATATTCCGTTATATTATAGACAGTTTCCTTCCCGGATGCAAGACAATGGACGCGGTTTTCAGCCGTCTGCAGAAAAAACAACCGGCGGATCGCTCCGCCGGCTGCATATGCAGTTCAATTACACCAGGGACAGCGCATCCTCGTCGGCAACCAGAACAAAGTTCGGATGCATCTGCAGGATGGAAGCCGGCACCTGCGGGGTCACCGGGCCGAAGAAGGCCTTCTTCACGATCTCAGCCTTATCCTTGCCGGAGACGATCATCAGCACCTTGCGCGCATTCATGATGGTGCCGGTGCCCATGGTATACGCCTGACGCGGCACCTCGTCCTTGGAATTGAAGAAGCGCTTGTTGGCCTCGATGGTCTCGTCCGTCAGATCCACGCAGTGCGTGCCCAGATCAAACGCGTCGCTCGGCTCGTTGAAGCCGATGTGGCCGTCATGGCCGATGCCCAGCAGCTGCAGATCCACGCCGCCCAGAGAAGCGATCACCGCGTCATAGGCAGCGCACTCAGCCTCGGCGTCCTGATTGTTGCCGTTGGGCAGGTTGATCTTGTCGGCCGGGATATTCACATGGTCAAAGAGGTTCCTGTGCATGAAGCTCCAGTAGCTCTCCTGATGCTCGCGCGGCAGGTTGCGGTACTCGTCCAGATTGACGGTCTTCACCTCGGCGAAATCCAGATCGCCGGCATTGTACCACGCGACCAGATTCTTGTAGGTGCCCACCGGGGTGCCGCCGGTCGCAAGGCCGAGCACGCAGTCCGGCTTATGGATCACCTGCGCGGCGATGATGGCCGCCGCCTTGCGGGACATATCTTCATAATTCTTGGTACGGATGATTCTCATGTCAAGATCTCTTCCTTTCTCGAATTCCTGTTTCTTCGCTTCATGCATGACGGAGTGTCATATAGATCAGTATAGCGTCTTTCCGATATTCAAGTCAATATCCGCATCCGGTTTTCGCAGCAATTATTCTGCCCGATGAAAAGACACATGCTGAACAGCGCTCTGTGATGATTGTTTTCTCCATTTTCCTCTTGTATAATACAGATGGATTCTCATTGAGGAGGTTTACGCCATGCTTCGCAAAAAGCTGCTTCGCGATATACGCCAAAGCGCCATGCAGTTCATCGCGCTGATTCTTTTGTGCATGCTGGGCGTTTTTCTGTTTGCGGGCATCGATTCCTTTGCCCTCATCACCCGGCGCACAAACGACGCATTCTTTGAACAGAACCGTCTGGCGCATTTCTTCCTCACCCTGCCGCATGCTGACCGCGATGCGCTCGCCCGCGTGCGCGGGATCGACGGCGTAGCCGACGCGCAGGCCCGCTTTTCCATCGAGATGGACGCGGATCTGCCCGGCGACCCCACGCTGATTGTCACTGCCTTTGACGGCGACATGCGCATCAACACGCCGTATATCCTCGAGGGCGAGGCGCTTGATCCCGCAGACAGGCGCGGCTGCCTGCTGCAGGAGGCTTTTGCCGCAGCGCGCGGTCTCGGCGTGGGCAGCAGCATCGTCATCGAGCATCAGGGCAGGCGCTATCCGCTGACCGTGCGCGGCGTGGTCAACAGCCCGGAATACATCAGCCTCTCCGACGGCATGCAGGTGGACGCCATGCAATACGGCTATATGCTCGTCAACGCGCGGGCATTCTCCGCCATTCCGCTGACCGAGATCGCCGTGCTGCTTGAAAGCGGCGCAGACGAGCAGGCCGTGCGCCTGCTGATTGAGCAGGCGCTGCCCACGGCTTTCATCGTCGACCGGCGCACGCACAAGAGCACAGCCGTCGTGGAGAACAATGCACAGATGTTCCGCGATCTGTCCGTCCTCTTCCCGCTGGCGGCCTATGCCGTCGCGGCGCTGATCGTCATGACGACGCTCAGCCGCATGGTCGATAAGGAGCGCCTGCAAATCGGCACGCTGCGCGCGCTGGGCTGCAGCGACGCCCGGATCCGCCGTCACTACCTGTGCTATGCAATCGTCCCGTCGTCCATCGGCTCGCTGCTGGGCATATTTCTGGGTTTTTATGCGCTGCCGGCCGGATTCTGGGATGTGCTTTTCGGGCAGAACGAGTATCCCTTCCTCATTCATCCGCCCATCTCCGTGCAGTCGTGGGCCATCGCCGCGCTGAATGTGCTCGTCTCCGCAGCCATCTGCCTGCATACATTCAATAAGAGCGCGCGGGAATGCACCGCCGCTCTGCTGCGCCCCAAGCCGCCCCGTGCGGGCGAGCGCATCCTGCTTGAGCGCATCGTACCGCTGTGGAAGCGCATGAGCTTCAATGCAAAGATGATCACGCGCAATCTGCTGCGCTCCAAGGCGCGCACGTTCATGTCGCTGGCTGGCCTGCTGTGCTGCAATGCGCTGCTGATCGCCTCTATGGGCCTGCAGGACTCGGTGAAGCTCACGCTCAACGGGCACTACGGCGGCACGCTCGCCTACGATATCCGCGCGCAGCTGGGCAGCGGTGCGGGCGATGCTGATGCTTACGAGCGCCATCTCGCCGCCGGGCGCGCAGAATGCGCGATGGAAACCTCCGTCTCCCTGACGGCGGGCAACGTGCGGCGCACGACGCTGCTCACCGTGCTTGGCGACGACCAGCAGATCATCCGCCTCGGCAGCGATTATGCGCATGTGCCGCTTGACCATTCGGGTGCGGTGCTCACTCGGAAGCTGGCGGATACCCTCGGCGCCGCGCCGGGCGACGTCATCACCTGCCGTCTGCCCGGCAGCGACGAGACGTTTGACATGCCCGTCGTTCAGATTGTGCACAATAATCTGAATCAGGGCATGTATCTCACGCGCAGCGCGTGGGAAGCGCTGCGCAAGGGCGCATTCGTGCCCACCACGCTGTATCTGCAGTCCCCCGCGCCCGCGACGCTGGAAAAGCTCTCTGTCATGGACGAGGTGACCGACGTAGAGCACATCGCCTCACAGCGCGAAGAAGCGTTTCTGTATCTGAATTCCGTATCAACGGTCTTCTCGATCCTCACGTTCATCGCGCTGGCGCTGGCCTTTGTGATCTGCTACAACATGGGCCTGATCAATTTTGCTGAGCGCACGCGCGAGTATGCCACGCTCAAGGTGCTCGGCTATCATCAGCGCGAAATCCGCCGGCTGATTCTCAGCGAAAACCTGCTCATCACCGTGCTGGCCATCGCCGTCTCCGTCATGCCCGGCGCTGCATTCACGGATATGATCCTCTCTCTGGTCGAATCGGAATCGATGCGCTATGCGAGTACGGTCGCGCCTGCGAGCGTCGTCTGCGCCAGCGCGGTCACGTTTGGTTTCTCGGTCTTTATCCAGCTGCTGCTCACGCGCAAGGTGCGGGGCATCGACATGGTCGAAGCGCTCAAGTCCGTGGAGTAACGTTGGGGATTTCATCCCCAGCTCCTGCAAGCGGCTCTTAGCACGGCAGCCCTAACGTTTTCATTCATCAGCCCCGTCCGTTTTCGGACGGGGTTTTGTTTACTTCCCCGGCAATTGATGATATGATAAGTATAACAATATCCGGCATTCCCCGAGAGCGAAATAAGGAGGACGCCCATGAAAAAGACACTCTTTTCCCTGATCCTGTGCCTGCTGCTCCTGCCCGCGCTTGCCCTTGCGCAGGATGGCAGCCTGTCCGTCAGCCTTCCGGACAGCTACGCAAGCAGCAGCCAGCATTACCCCGTGATCTACCTGCTGCCCGAGGACGGCCTGCAGGCAGACGCAAGCGGTCTTCGTGCAAAGCTGAGCGCCGCCATGGCGCAGCAGCAGGGGCTGGAAATGATCATCGCGCAGCCTGCCTTCGGCGAAGAGGATGACCCCGCCGCCGTGCTCAGGCAGGCGATCGCCGACGTCGACGCGCAGTACCGCACGGCCAAAGGCCCTGCCTACCGCGTGCTCATGGGCACGGGCGCGGGCGGTTACATGGCCTATGCGCTGGGCCTTGATATGCCCGAAGAAATCGGCGCGATGGTTTCCATCCGCGGCAACTTCGCCGGCAATCCGTGGCTTGAAAAGCTCGGCAGTGTCTATGACAAGATCGAACTGCTGGGCATCAGCAATCCCGATTATCTGAATGCCGTCTATACCTATATGGACGCGCCCGTGGATGATCCGTACTCCGATCAGGCAGGCTCGACCAATGATCTGGGCGCGCTGTTCATCGGCCTTGGCACCGGCAGCGCCGCGCATGAATACACCGTGCGCCCGGGCACATTTGACGATGCATTCCTGAGCGAATCCGTCGCCCGCGTGATGGACCGTCTGACCGCGCGCATGATGACCGGCGCCGTCAGCGGCACGATCGCCCTTGAAAAGGCGGCGCTCAGCAGCAGCGACGAAACCGCGACCGTGCTCTACAGTGTGACCACCGGCGAATCGCTCGCCGCGCTCACACCCATCGCGCCCGCGATGGAGCTCGTCTTCACCGTGACCGATCCCGCCACGGGCGAGGTGCTCGACCGGCAGGCGGTCGTCAATCCCGCGCTTGAGGGCGGATGCGATGTGAAGAACGCCGTAAACGGCACGTCTTCCACCGTTTCCATGAGCGCAAAGCTCCTCAATACCGAAATTCCGCTCGCCAGCTGCACGCTGATCCGCATGCAGGATCCTGTGCTCGACGGCGACGTGCAGAAGATCGACCTGATGGGCGACTGGCAGTTCAACTACACCGGCATGGAGACCCTCGATGTCTCCGCGCTCACCCAGGAAGAAATCGCCCTCTGGCCGTCTGTGCAGCCAGGCATCACCAGCTGGACCAAGGGCTTCGGCAACATCAGCGACGAAAACGTCACCTCCGGCTACGGCCCGGATTACTTCAATTTCTTCATCACCGGCAGCGGCTACTACGCCAAGACGTTCACCCTGCCCTCCGGATTTGACAGCGATGACGTACTGCTGTCCATCGGCTATGTGGACGACCGCTGCGAGGTCTTCCTGAATGGCACGCGCGTGGGCGCGACCGGCATGGACGAAAACGGCCAGCCGACCGGCGATACCACGTGGGCCGTGTACAGCTGCTTTGAGATCGACGAATCGCTGCTCAACCGCGGCGGCGAAAACACCGTAATCGTGCGCGCATGGAACGACCTGCCCTTCGGCGCAGGCGGCTGGTACGGCGGCCCGACGGCGCTGTACAGCCGCGCGGCGTTCGATCTGGAAAACGGCGGCGCAAACGACCGCTTCTACGAGGAGAACTTCAAATCCGGGTATGCCGGCAAGGCGCTGGGCAAGGGCGAAGCCATCCAGAACAACTACCTGATCTATCTGCCCGAAGGCTATGCGACCTCCGGCAAGCACTATCCGACCGTCTATCTGCTCCATCAGTTCAACAGCGATCACACCTCCTACCGCGGCGATAAGGTCAATCAGCTCTTTGACGCCGGCGTGAAGGAAGGCCTGTTTGACGAGATGATCGTGGTCATCCCCAATTCCAGCGAGGAGAGCTGGTGGGCGGGCGACTGGGAGAAGATGATCACCGACGAGCTGATCCCGCATATCGACAATACGTACCGCACCATCCGCGATGCGCGCTATCGCCTGACGGCGGGCTGCTCCATGGGCGGTCAGGGCGCGATGGCCGTCGCCCTGCGCAATCCGGACTATTTCACCGGCGCGGTCAGCTTCTTCGGCGCGTTCTCTTACGGCGGCGCAAGCAGCCCGAATGCGATTGCAGCCGCCGAATCGAGCGAATACATGGACAGCTTCTCGCTGTACTTCATCTGCGGCAATCAGGACAGCTACGGCTTCGGCGTGCCGGCGATCGACCTGCATCAGCAGCTGGATCAGATGGGCGTGAACCATGGCTTCTTCATCGACAACGGCGGCCATGACAGCGCGTTCTATGTTCCCTTCTTCAAGGACGCGTTCGCCTATGTCCGCAGCGATATGTACAGGAGCGACGAAGCGATTGAATCCCTGCTTACCGGTACGCTGACCCTCAGCGGCAATACCGTCACCGCCGATGTAAATGCGCTTGACGGCATCGAAGCGTATCTCTATGCCCCGCCCGCTTCTTCCTATACAAGGACGAGGGAATCGACGCCGCCGCTGCACGCTGCGCTGAGCGTCCTTGTCGAAACGAACGGAGAGACGACGCCGTATGACGCCGACGTCTTCTTTACCGGCGCGGGCGCTCAGTCTGTGACGATGAACGCAGTCGAGAACTTCGATACCGAAGAATCCTATACCGTCATCCTCACCGCACATATTTTTGATCGCACGATCGAGCTGGCTAAGATCATCAAATAATCTCATACACAAAAACCCGGAGGCCAATGCCTCCGGGTTTTTGTGATGGGGTCTGGGGATGAAATCCCCAGGCGGGGTTTGGGGCCCGCGGTCCCAACGTTCCCCTTACTCCATCGTTCTTGTCATCATGCGGTTGTCTGCCACCGTTCTCTCCTCGTAGCGTTCCTGCGTCCTGCCCAGCGCCAGCGCGCAGCAGGGCACAAAGCCCTCCGGCAGATTCAGCTCAGAGAGCAGCTGCGGCTCCTTATTCAGCGCGCGGATCGCACCCCAGATGTGGCAGGCGCCAAGGCCGAGCGACACGGCGGCAAGCGCCGCATTCTGGGAGAGGATTGCGCAGTTGGAATAGGAGGAATTGTCCGTGGGAATGCCCGGGAAGACAGAGGAAAAGATCAGCAGCACCGGCGCCCCGTAAAGCGGATGATAATTCTCTTTGCCGAGCTGCGCGCCCGCAGCGGCCTCCAGCCGGGCAAGATAATCCGGATTCTTCACAACCGTCACATGCAGGCTGTCGTAGCGGCCCATGCCCACGGGCGCAGCATACACGGCCCTGAGAATCTGATCCAGCTCCGCGCCTGACGGCATTTCGCCTGTGTAGCTGCGGATAGACCGCCGGGAAAAAATACACTCCATGCCATTCATGAAAAACGCCTCTCTTCTTTTCAATTCTCGATGTATCCATTATAATAGAGCGCAGACAGGTTTCAAGAGATCCGGAGGAAACAGGATGCAACATTTTTCTGATACCATCGCCGCGCAGGCGACAGCCAGCGGAGAAGGCGGCATCGCAATCGTGCGCGTGTCGGGCAGCCAGTGCGAGGACATCCTTTCGCGCGTTTTCCGCGCGAAAAACGGCAGACCGCTGCAAAACCGCGTATTGACGTTCGGCCATGTGCTCGACAGGGAGACCGTGATCGACGAAGCGATGGCGGTCCTGTTCCGCGCGCCCTACAGCTACACGCGCGAAGACGTCGCCGAGATCCACTGCCACGGCTCGGATGCGCTGGTGCGCAGAATTCTGCTGCTCCTGCTGCGTGAAGGCGCGCGCATGGCCGATCCCGGCGAATTCACCTGCCGCGCATTCCTCAATGGGCGCATCGATCTTTCTCAGGCCGAGGCCGTCATGCGCATGATCCGCGCGGGCAGCGAGCGCGCCATGACCTCCGCCATCCGGCAGATGGAGGGCGGCGTATCCGCATTCGTGCGCGCGGCGCGCGAGGAAATCATCGCCCTGCTCGCCGAGATTGCTGCCGCGATCGATTTTCCGGATGAGATTGAGGAGACGCAGACCGCACAGCAGATCCATGCCCGCTGCGGCGAGATCGCCGCGAAGCTGCGCAATGCCTGCGATCCGCGTGCGGGACGCATCGAGGACGAAGGGCTTCGCGTGGTGCTGTGCGGCAGACCGAACGCCGGCAAGAGCAGCCTGCTCAACGCGCTCATCGGCGGCGAGCGTGCCATTGTCACCGACATTCCCGGCACGACGCGCGACACGCTGACCGAGAGCATGCAGATCGATGGGCTCAGGGTATGCCTGACGGATACCGCCGGTCTGCGCGAGACGGGCGATACGGTCGAGCGCATCGGCGTTGAGCGTGCAAAGAAGGCGCTGGGCGAAGCGGACGTGCGCGTGCTGGTGCTGGACAGCTCCTGCGCCGTGACGCAGGAGGATCGCGAATGCCTGTGCGAGCTGGAGCCGCATATCGTCGCGCTCAGCAAGAGCGACCTGACCGCAGCCGTCTCCACGGACGCCGCCGCGCAGGAATTCCCAGCGGCGAAGATCGCCGCTGTATGCGCGCCCATGGGCGACGGACTGGATGCGCTCAAGGCGCTGCTGCTCTCCTTTGCGCCCGCGGACGGCGCAGAGTCATCCATGCTCTGTCAGGCAAGGCATGTGCAGGCGGCGCTTCGCGCATGCGATTCGCTTTGCGACGCGCAGCGCGCCATTGACGACGGCATGACGCTGGACATGTGCGCGGTGGATCTGTCCGCAGCGCTGGATGCGCTGGGCGAGATCACAGGCGAAACGATGAGCGAACAGGTGATCGGCGAGGTATTCGCACGATTCTGCGTGGGTAAATAAAAAAGAGCCAGAAGGCTCTTTTTTATTGATAAACAATTAGAATACTTTGCCGACTAAGAAATCAAAGCCTCGCTTGCGAAAAAAGATCGATCCAAGTATAGAAGATACCTTATACAGCCCCGGTTTCGGAGCGCAAAAGCACAGCTGCGACTCCGTCGCACGCGTGCATCAAGAGCGAATCTTGGATGCTCTAACGCACGTATACCTCCCCGGCGTTTCGGAATGGGTATGGGAGTCCAGAGGGATGTAGAGCACCGGAGCCGAGCGCGTCCAGTGGACGCATTGAGCGAGGCGGAGCGTGGGGAATCGCAAGGAGCGCTTGCGCGACTATGCGAGTTCCCCGAGAAAACCCGGGTTTCCCCTCA
>JAFWXL010000094.1 GCA_017545905.1 Clostridia bacterium
ATCCAAATCGTATACATGCCCAGTTCATTTGCCGGAACAATATCATTATCAAGACGGTCCCCTATCATCGCCGCCTCTGACCGTTTACAGTCTGCACGCTCAAGAGCAATTTCAAAAATGCGCTTGTCCGGTTTAGCCACGCCCTCTTCTGCAGAGGCAACCACGATATCAATATACTTCCGGCCTACGCCTACGCCGTCGCCCACGCCAGATAATTACTGCGAACCGCCGGTGCTCATGGGCGAGGTCAACGAGAATACGGAGATCCTGACGGGCATTGTCGAAAAGGGATCTACGGTGTATGTCGTCCTTGGTGGAGAGAATATTCCCGCTGTTGTCACCGACGGCGTGTTTACGCTGCCGCTGCCCGCGATCAAGGCAGGCGACCGGCTGGTGGTGCACTGCGAGGATGCAAACGGCAATACGTCGGAGTCTGTGGTGAAGGTTGCCCTTGGAACGCGCGGCGCGATTCAGGTGGTTGTGCCGGCTGCCGTGAGGCTGGATCAGCCGATTCAGATTTCCGGCTCGGCGACTGCGAACAGAGAGCTTCTGGTTCGCATGTCGGTAGGCGGAGCGGAGCGCTTTACGCAGCTTGTGCAGACCGATGCGGACGGCGTGTGGTCTGTGCAGGTCGATCCGGGCCGTTTCCACCATGACGAGCGCGTGGATGTTGCAGCCGCCTATTCCGACGGCCTTTCGCCGGGAGCGGATGGCGAGGATTACTTCCTCTGCGACAGCATGTGTGTGCTCAGGCCGGATGATCAGCGCCTGACGGAGGACATGACGATCATCAGCGGCGAGGCTGATCCGGACGCGTCGCTCACCCTTACCTATGATGGACAGAATAAACAGCTGACCGCCGACGAGTACGGCCGGTTTGCCTTCGACGCGCTGCCGCTGAGGGCGGGCATGACGGTGGAGCTCTCCGCTGTCGATCATATGGGCAATACAGCCCGTGCGAGCTGGCAGGTTGAAGCCGGCGAACGCGCGAAGATCACCCTGGCGCTCCCCACCGAACGCGAGGGATATATTAACAGCCGTGATGATACCCTGATCCTGATGGGCGCCGCCAAGAAGAATCTCGACGTCATCGTGGAGATTCAGGGCGCCAGCACGATCGTGACCCCCGATGACAGGGGCAATTTCAGCGTTTCGCTGAATCCTGCCGCGTTCGAAGACGGAATGCTGCGCATCTTTGCTGCATATGCGGACGGATTTACGCCTGCATGCTCTGCGGAAATGGCGCTCACCGTCGATACGCAGGCGCCGATGCTGACAGCCAGCACGATTGGCGACAATGAGATCGAAGTGACCGCAACTGAGCTGCATGTTCAGAGCGAGCCGGGCGCGGAGCTGATCTTGCGCGCCGGCCTCAGCGAAAGCCGCAAAACGGCTGACGGTCAGGGCAATGCGGTATTCAGCCTCGGCCAGCAGAAGGTCGGCACAAGCTATACGCTCATCGCGTCGGATGCTGCCGGCAATGAAACCGAGCAGACGATCACAGTGATCGAGCAGATCCGCGATGTGCGCATACAGATCAACCGCCCGACCAGAGGCGAGGTGGTTATCGGCGGCAGGTTCGGTATCGACGTATTTATCCTGCAGACAGCGCCCATTGACCTTTATTACACGATCACCAACAATGGCGAGGAGCTCGTCCGCGGTGAAGTGGACGCCGACGCCATGAGCGACCTGCGCGCCAGAGACAAAGAGAAGATGGAAGCGCAGTATGACGATCTGGAAGCCAGCTACGACGGCAAGAGAATGCGCGCGAACATTGTGATCCCGCAGATGGTGTCTGATTCGATGATGCTGAGCATTTACAGCAATGACGAAGGCACTGAGCCCGTGCTGCTTGCGCAGCAGCCCTTTGCGTGCGGGGCCGAGGAAGGCATCGCAGGCGTCGACGACGACCGCGCGGCAGCCGAAATGCCCCAGACTGTGCATGAGCGCGTGACAACGGATACGTTTGCTTTCGGTCTGGACAAGGCGGACACGCAGGTATTTGCGCCGTCTCAGGTATATCTCACCGGATATAACTACAGCGAAGGCAACCTGGCGATGTTCTTCGATTACATCATCGACGGCAAGCGGTACACGATGAAGGAGATCGACGAGGCGGGCGGCTCTGCCAATGCGACGTTCAAGGCACGCAACGTTGGAAAAGAGCTCGGCGAGCTTGTGCCGGGCCTCAAGAAGCCCAACACGCGCCGCGGAGGTGCGATTATGCTGCTGGATCTGTCCTTCCTTCCGGAGGGCGAGCATGAGATTCAGGTGGTGCTTATCGTCGGTTCGGATCAGTACCTGATGCAGAGCCGCAGAATTGTGACCTCCTCTTCCGTGGAGGTTGACAAGAACGTGACCAGAACACTGCAAAGCCGCTGGCAGTGACTGCCGGCGGCGGGCGCTTTCGCGGAGCCGCAGCCAAACAGGACACAGAGGTGAAGTATGAAGATGCGTAGGATTCTGGCATTGGTTTGCCTGATCGTGCTGCTGACAGCCGGCGCCGCGCTGGCTGAGGCGTGGCAGTCGCCCACGCCGCTGCCGGACAATATCCACTTTGCGCTTGGCGCAGTCAATGTGGAGATCCGCCCGATGAAGGAGCGCCTCAGGGAACTGGGCTACTATGACGGCGTCATCAACTATGAGATGGACAACGACGCGGTCTATGCCCTCAAGCGGTTCTGTGAGGACAATCAGATCGAGTATTCCGCCTACGGCGTTACGCATAGCGCGTACTATGCGCTTGCGTCGGGGCAGGTATTCCCCTCTGTTGTCACGCCCTCGCCTGTACCGGCCGATGTCGTTGTCTATGAGACGCTGCCCTTCGGCACGGTGAGCGATGCGGTGCTCAATATCCAGATTCGCCTGAAGGAGCTGGGCTATTACGAGGGCCGCCAGCTGACCCCCAATACCTATGACTGGGATTTTCAGGCGGCGATCGACCTGTTCTGCCAGGGAAACAACATCTCCAAGACGGATATGGAGGTTACGCCCAGCCTGCAGAAGATCATCTTTTCCGACATTGACTTTGTAAGGCCGGGCATGCAGGGAACGGGCGCATCGTCCGCATCCGGGCGTCCGGCAGATCACAGGTATGTGCTGGGGGAGAGCAGCCCGGAAATCTGGCGCATGCAGGAGAAGCTTGCCCGGCTGGGCTACTACCGTCAGGCACAGTACAGCTATGAGTTCAATACGGATACGCTCTACGCGCTGAATCTGTATTGCTACGACCGCGGCGTGAATTACTCGGAATATGGCATCACCGAGGAAAACTGGACGCTGCTGATGAATGAGCAGGAGCCTGCATCCGCCGCCGCTGCTCCGGCTGAAGCGGCGGGCAGGACCGATGAGTATCTCCTGCTTCAGGAGGAAGACTCCGGAGAAGCCGTGTCCAGCCTGCAGCTGCGCCTGATTGAGCTGGGCTACGCGGATGATGCGGAGTTTGAGCTGGGCACATACGACCTGCAGCTGCAGGAAGCGATCATGCTCTTTTGCGATTACAATCACTTCGTCTACACCGGGCCGGGCATTTCTGCGGACATCCAGCGCGCGGTTTTTTCGCCGAGCGCTGCGCGATATGCGCCCAAGGAAGCGGACGAGGGCCTGATTCAAGGCCTGCGCTCCTTCCTGCTGAGCAGCCACACGGTCTTTGGCATCCGGGCTGCCGGCTATGCGCTGACACTTGCCGGTCTGGCGGTCTTTACCATGTTTATCGTGCTGCTTGTCCTGTTGATTCCGGGCAAGTCCGCCCGCATTGAGGATGAGGCCAGCGCAAGCCTGCAGGGCTTTTCCAAGCCGCGCACGGAGGTGCCGGCCTATCCTGTGAATCCGTCGCGCCTTGTCGATTTCAGCATCCGCTATCAGGGCAGCGAGCGCAGAGAGAGAATCCGCTTCAGCGAACAGATGAAGATCGGCCGCTCGCCTGAGTGCGATCTGGTGCTTGCGCCGGAAGACAGAGGCATCTCTCGCTGCCACTGCACGCTGCAGATCCGCGCGGGCAGCCTTGTGCTCAGCGACGTATCGGTCAATGGTACATTCATCAATGACAAGCGCCATCACAAGGCTGAATGCGTGGTCCGTTCCGGCGACCGCATTCAGATTGGCCGCCACCTGCTGATCATCAAGTTCTGACCGGGGAGGAAAACAGTCAGTGAAAATGAGTAAGGGCAGATGCATCGGCGTGATGGCGGTGATCGGGGTGAGCTGCATGCTGGCGCTGCTGATCCTGCTGATCGTCTCTCCGCTGCTGATGCTGGGCGTGCTGATGGCCGGCATGCTGCTCACGGCGCTGCTGTGGCGGATCAGGCCGAAGTGGTTCCGGGCGATCGGACGCGTTTTCGCTCAGGAAAAGTCGATGCCGGATGTGGGCCGTTCGCTCAGCCGGGAGGTTATCATCTCGGATATGGTGCTCTGGAGCATGCATGACGGACGGGAGCAGATTATTCACCTCAACAAAAAGCTGATTGTGGTGGGCCTTGCGGAGGGCTGCGATGTGGTTCTGCCGAGGGACTGCGGCGTGAGCCGTGTGCATGCGAAGGTGTTTTATTCCAGCAGGAACAAGCAGTTTCTGGTGGAGGACAACAACAGCAGCAGCGGCACATACCTCAACGATATGCGCCTGAGCAAAGGCGAACCGCAGGTGCTGTGCAAGGGAGACCGGCTGCGCTTTGCGCAGATGGAGTATATCGTAAAATCAGCATACTACAAGTAAGGGAGATGCGCCCATGGCCGATGTGGTTATCACGTTTGTCGACGAAGAAAAGAACAACAGCCATGACATTGTCATGCCCGACTGGATTACGGCAGACGAATTCATCGGGGCGATGTGTCAGGCATACGCGCTCTCGCCCAGAGAGACGCAGGCGCAGCGGTTTATGCGCATGGAGCGCCCGATCGGCCTGATCCGGGGCTCATTTACGCTTGCCCAGCTGGGCGTGCGTGACGGCGCAGTGATCTACAGCGGAAAGGGAGGCTGATCATGGAAAACAGTTATCGCATTCTGCTGTCCGGCCCAGAGACACATGTGGCAGAGATCGGCGCAGACGCGCCTGCCGCAATCAGCATCGGCAGCAATCCGGACTGCACGATCGTGTGCAGCAAGGCTGTTTACGGCTGCGAGTTTGAGGTCTGTGTGCAGCGCGAGAATGAAGACTGGTATGTGCGCGAGATCTACGGCTGCCGCGTGTGCATCAATCCGGGCGGCGTACCCTCGCCCATGACGCAGGTTGCGCACGGAACGAGCCTGAGCGTGCGCACGGAGACGGGCAAAGAGATGTTCCTGATGAACTTTGCCAGGCTTCAGGTGTGCGTCCGTCAGGATTATTCCCGCAGGATATATCTGCCGGTGGAAAGCGGAACGACCGTGCGCATCGGCGGCGCAAAGAACGCACAGATCCGCCTGCCGGACCCCAGCGCAGCGAAGGAATCCGTTATTCTGCGCATGAATCACAGGATCTGGAGCATGCGGGTGGAGCGCGCGCAGATGAAGGTGCTGCTCAACGGCACGCCCATTCAGTATGATGCGCACCTGCCAGACGGTTCCTTCCTGATGGTGGGCACGTATAGCTTCTTCTTCAAGCAGGGCTGTCTGTATACGACCGGCGAGGATGAGATCGAGATCAACGGGCTTATCAGCGATATGCAGCGTGAGCAGAGCAGCGCGCTGGAATATCCCTTCTTTGTGCGCAGCACGCGCGTGCGCCCGCAGCTGAGCGATCAGCCAATCGAAATTCTTCCGCCTGCCGAAAAGGAAACGGTGAAGGCTGCCAATCCTGTGGCGCAGCTTCTTCCGGCGCTTCTTGCGCTGTGCCTGACGATCGTCGTACACGGCCTGACGGGCGGCGGCGGAATCTTTGTGATTTACGCCGTGCTGACGCTGCTGATGTGCGCGTTTGCCGCGCTGATGATCCAGAACGGACAGAAAAAGGCGATGCTGGAGGCGGAGCGGAGCAGGCAGCAGGCATACAAGAAATACATCGACAAGAAGGTTGACGAGATCGTGCAGGCGCGTCAGCGTGAATCCGAGGCGCGCCACAGGATCTATCGTCCCGCGCAGGAGAATATTGACGTCGTAATGAACTTCGACAAGGGTCTGTTCGACCGGTCGGAGCAGGATGACGATTTCCTCGCCGTCCGCATCGGCACGGGCAGCGTGAAGGCGCTGCAGCAGATCAAAACCGACGTGCGTGAATACCGGGATAACGGTGACGCCCTTGCGAATATTCCGCTGGAGATGAAGGAGAAATATGCCAGCATCGAGAATGCGCCGGTAGTTTCCTTCATTGCCGGCTGCAGCGGTCTGGGCGTGCTCGGCGCACGCAGCAATCTCTATGAGATGCTCAAGATCATGACCGTCGATCTGGCAGTGCGCCACTATTACAGAGATGTGCGTCTGTTCTATATCTTCGATCCGGAAGACGTGAAGCGCTTTGCATGGAGCAAGTGGCTGCGCCACTGCTGGAACGGAGGCCACACGCTTCGCGGTATTGTCTGCGACGAGGAGAGCGCAAAGATCAACCTTGACTTCCTGAATTACGAGTTGACGCGGCGCAGCGCCGCGCATCAGCAGAACATGCGCAACTGGCATGAGCATATCGTCGTATTTGCCTACAGGAGTTCGCGTCTGATCAATCATCCCGTTGTCCGCCATCTGGAAAACTGCGGCGAACTGGGCGTGCATGTCATCTATTTTGAGGAGCATGAGGAGCTGATTCCGCGCGGCTGCCGCGAGATGATTTATCTGGATAACGACAACAAGAGCGGCAGAATGGTGCAGTGCAGGAAGGACAACATCAGGCAGGCTTTCGTCTATGAGTCCATTGCCGATGAAACGCTGATGGATATTGTGTGCAAGACCTTCCCGATCCGCGTTGCGGGCGAAAGCACGGAGAGCGACCAAGAGACGGGCACTGCTGCGCAGCGCGCGTTCAGGATACGTGAGATCAACGTTTGGGGAAAGACTGAGACCGTCTACGAAAGAGGACGGCGCGCATAACTGAATCCGACAATCCCGCTGCAGGTGTGAAGCGGGATTGTTTATTGTTTAATGGAAACTGTGCAAAAGGCGTGCGGCAGGCACTGAATTGCTTCAGGCTGCAAAGCGATTCGCAAGCGGGGCGGCTGATGGTCATTTACGCCGCCGCCGGCGGGTGATATAATGAAAGCGCATCAAGCAGAAACCGGAGGATTGGTTGAGATATGTCAGAGAGGTTGAATCAGGCGCAGAAGAAGCTCGCCAGCTGGCAGCCGTCTGTCAATGCGCGGTATAAGCCGAGGTATCACCTGAGCGTGCCGGCAGGATGGCTGAATGATCCGAACGGATTCGGCTTCTTTCAGGGAAAGTGCCATTTGTTCTATCAGTATCATCCGTATGACACGGTCTGGGGTCCCATGCACTGGGGGCACTGGAGCAGTGAAGACATGATCAGCTGGAAGCAGGAGCCGGTTGCCATGGCGCCGGACTGCACGTTTGACGAGCGCGGCTGCTTTTCGGGCACGGCGATCGAGGACGGCGGCAGATACTGCATCATGTATACCGGCGTATGCGAAGAAACACCCGGCGGGAAAACCTTCCAGCAGCAGTGTCTGGCCTATTGCGAGGACGGCGTGCATGTCGTCAAGGCAAAGGAGAATCCGGTAGTCGGCCATGAGCTGCTTCCGAACGGCGCGAATCCCTATGAATTCCGCGATCCCAAGCTGGAAAAGACGGATTCAGGTTACCGGCTCATCGTGGCTGTGCAGATGGACGGTGAAGGAAAACTGCTGAGCTTCTCCTCCGGCGATCTGATCAAGTGGACATATGACGGCGTGTATGCGGACGGATTCGGCGAGATGAGCGAGTGCCCGGATTGCTTTGAGCTGGACGGGCAGCGCGTGCTGATCGTCTCGGTGATCGGCTGCGGGGATGAAAGCCTTGTGCTGCCGCAGCCGGTGGTCTATGTCATCGGGCGCGAAGAGAATGGAATATTCCATGCGCATACGGCGATGCGCGATATCGACCGCGGTCTGGATTTCTATGCGCCGCAGACATGCCTTGCGCCGGATGGGCGACGGCTTCTGATCGGCTGGGCGCATGCGTGGGGCTGTGAAATGCCCACGCACAGGCTCGGCCATGGCTGGACGGGCACGATGACCCTGATTCGCGAGTGCTTTGTGCGCAATGACAGCCTGTATCAGCTGCCGGCCAGAGAGATTGAGCAGCGGCGCGGGAAAGCCTGCATTCAGGGGAATCTGACGATCGGCGGCAGGACGGCGCTTGCGCAGTGCGCCGGTGCATGCAGGGAGATGATCCTTGATGTTGACATGCGCGCAGCGGATTCGTTTGCAGTGCGCCTGATGGAGACGGGCGAGGAATGTGTCGTGCTCACCTGCGACAAACGGAAAGGAACGCTGACGATAGATCGCGGTGCTTCCGGGCATTCCTTTGCAAAAGACGGGGAGCGCGATACCCGGACCTGCGCGACGGCGGACGTCTCTCTGCCCGGGGACAGGCTGTCGCTGCGTATCTTTGTCGATGTATCGATCATTGAGGTATATGTCAACGGCGGCGAAAAGGTGCTGACCTGTCAGGCCTTCCCCAAGGGCGGCGCGTACGGCGTTTCGGCGGCGGCAGAGGGAGAAGCCGTGATCACCCGTCTGGAAAGCTACGAGCTGGTCTGACGGAAAGCGGCAAGAAACAAATAAAAACAAAAAAGCACGAACCCCGGTTTTCGCAGAAAACCGGGGTTTGCGCCGTCGTATAGCCGGATACAATTGCTCAGACGCCGGGCAGCATGCAGTCGACGATCAGCGTTGTGATGGAATTGGGCGTGAGCGTTGTAACGATGCGGCTGTCCGCAGCGGTGACGCCGTCTACCGGCGTCCAGTGCTCGCCGTCTGCCATGGAGCCGCTGGTGCGCACGGCGCTGACGGCGCTGCTGCGGACAGCGAAGGCCGAGAGATCAAGCGCAAGCGTCTTGTCTCTGTCCGAGGGATTGAGCAGAACGACGGTGAGCGTCTGCGCATCCGGGTCATAGGCTGCCAGTGCATCCTTGGTGCAGGGGATGAGCCTGCTGCCTGGGCGGATATATCGGGTGAACTGGCCAAAGCCGTAGTACTTCTGGGTGAGGATGATTTCCTCGCTGTCGTGGTCGGCGACGGCAGTGCCCCAGAAACCGCCGCTTACATCCACCATGCCCGTATCGCGGTTGCCGTTATAGCCCTCGGCGGAGATGTGGCTGTCGATTACCTGCCACATCACCCATGCGGAGGGGGAAAGCGCGGTGATATCAGAGATGATTTTCTGTCCCAGCCAGAGCGCAGCGCCCATTTCGCCCGCCCTTTTGCCGGCGGTTCCGGCACCGTCCGTTTCGCTCATCCACAGGTTCATGCCGTCTTTGGCGAGGAGCTTGGCAAGCGCCCGTGCGCCCTTATCGGAATAGGTATGCGTATTCACGCGGCCAATAGCCCGTTTCGCTTTCGGGCTGTAGCGTTTATAGGCCTCGGCCTGAAGCTGAGGATTCGTTTCGTCGCTGGCGGCGAGGAGCACATCGTCAAGCGCGTAGCGCGCCATCGCGTCGGCGACGGCCTCGAGGATGGCGGACTGGCTTTCGCCGGGGTCCACATGGCAGCCTTCCTGCTTGCTGCTCAGGGCCTGCCAGTAGTCCGTATTCGGTTCGTTCATCGGGGAGAGGCTGACCACAGGCATGCCCAGATCATGTTTGACGTATGCTGTCACATGCGCGAGGTATTCGGCAAAGTCCTCCACGCAGTCCTGACGCAGATTGTTCCGGGACGCATTTTCCGCGCCGGAGGAGCAGCCGCTTTCCGTCATGAAATATGGCGGCGAATTGGAAAAGACCTCGACCAGGGCGTCTTCGCCGGCTGCCTCGACCGCGCGGCGCATGACGTTGATCTGGTCAGCGTCTGCAGTGTAATCGTAAACATATGTCCCGGAGGCCTCGTCCCGCTGCAGCCATCCGGGCACGGCGGAATCCGTCCGGGTGATATGCCGGTGAGCGGGATCATCGCCGCCGCCGATGTTGTAGCGCATGATATTCAGGCGCAGGCCGTCCGCGCCGAATACAGCGTCAGCGGCGAGCTGGGACAGCGTATCCGAATAGCCCAGCCGGTTTGCCCACCAGCACAGGCTGGTTCCCCAGCCCTCGAACACGCCGCCGTTGGTGGTGATCGCATGATCGGGGTTTACGCGGATGGATACGTCAATGCGATCAGCACATGCGGGCGATGCAGCCATGCATAATGCGAGCGCCAGCGCAGGAATACGGCTGAGTAAGCTGTGTCTCATGTGAAAATCCCGCCTTTGATTCATAATGATGTGCGCAGTGGCTTATCTGTATTGTAGCGCAGTGACCAGCGGATTGCAATGCCATGGCCGGCGGAACAGGTATGATGCGGCGCACATGCTGCCCGGAACGTATACGCAAATGGGAATTACATAACGATCGGTATTCTTCGTGTACTGCTGGTAGGAAGGCGCGAAACATGAATGCACAGGATATGAAACAGGAGACGAAGCTGTCGCAAATGATGACAATCAAATAAAGAAAACGCCCTGATTGATTCTGTCAATCAAGGCGTTTTTCTGTGGCGCACCCATCGGGATTCGAACCCAAGGCCTTCCGCTTAGGAGTGAACAAAGATGTATTGTCCATAGGGTGCTGTGATGTCTTGCTGTGTCGCAAAATCCAACAATAGCAGGAAAAACGGAGGAAACAGATGTTTTCCAAATCCATGCCGTATCGCCTGATTTTGCCCCGTTTCAGGGCGTCCACTTAGCAATTTCTTAGCAAATGGCGGTTCGAATTCTAAATTAGCAAAATTGCTAAGAGGCGATTTTGGTATGCTTGACAAGTGAAAATAATGTGTGCGGAGAGCTGAACAGCATGTTTGGCTCTCTTTTTTGTTGAAAGAGAGGGTTTTGAGTGAAAGAAAACCGAAAGATGGAGCTGACCTCATATGATGAGATCTTCTCCACGGAAGAAAGCCGCCAGGATGCGGCGCGTGAAAAGGTGATGGAGATCCCACTAAGCGAATTGCATGCATTCAGGGATCATCCGTATAAGGTGCTGGACGATGAACGAATGCTGGACACCGTGCAGAGCATCCGGGAATACGGTGTGCTCGTCCCGGCGATTGCCAGACCGAGGAAGGATGGCGGGTATGAACTGATCTCCGGACACAGGAGAAAGCGTGGCTGTGAGCTTGCAGGGTTTGAGACGATGCCGGTGATCGTCCGGGACATGGACGATGATGCTGCGACGATTGTGATGGTAGACAGCAACATACAGCGAGAAAGCCTTCTCCCCAGCGAGAGGGCTTTTGCTTATCGGATGAAGCTGGAAGCGATCAAGAGGCAAGGGGCGCGAAGCGATTTAACTTCTATGCAAGTTGCGCAGAAGTTGTCGGCACAGAAAGTGGGAGATGATGCCGGAATCAGCAAGGATCAAGTGAGAAGATACATCCGTCTCACCAATCTTATTCCTCAACTGCTTGACATGGTGGACGAGAAAAAGATTGCATTCAATCCTGCGGTAGAGCTATCATACCTCAAACCGCAGGAGCAGGCGGAGCTTCTGGATGCTATGGATAGCGAGCAGGCGACGCCGTCGCTCTCGCAGGCGCAGCGGCTCAAAAAGTTCAGCCAGGAGGGGCGGCTGTCGCTTGATGTAATGCGCGCGATCATGTCAGAAGAGAAGAAGCACGATCTGGACCGGGTGACGATCGGCAGCGACAAGCTGCAGAAGTATTTCCCAAAATCGTGGACGCCTGCGCAGATGGAGACGCAGATTATCAAGCTGTTGGAAAGTTGGCACAGAAAAAGACAGCAGGCGCATGAACGGTGACGCTCACAGGAGCGTTTTTATTTTGCCCGGAAACGAAAGGAGAAGCGAATATGTCGGTTTGCAGAGTGGTCAAAACCAGAGACTTTACGATTATGTCAAATCATCACCTGAAGAACAAGAATCTGTCGCTCAAGGCGAAAGGGCTGCTGAGCTATATGCTGTCCCTGCCGGAGGACTGGAATTATACGATTGGTGGCCTGACGGTGGTTTGCATGGAGGGCAGGGACGCGATCCGCGAAGCGGTCAAGGAACTGGAACGGCAGGGTTATGTCGTTCGCACCCGTGTCCGCGATGAGCAGGGACGGCTGCGCAATGCGGAATATACGATCTATGAGGTGCCGCATTCTGCGCAGGATAAGCCTGCGTCGGAAAACCCTGAACAGGGAAAAGCTGCGCAGGAGAAGTCTATACAGGAGGATTCTGTGCAGGAGAATCCCAGACAATTAAATACGAATCAAACAAGTACGTACCCACCCAAAACGTATAAACCCAGTACTCATGCAGAAAATCCTAATCCATCCAATCCTAATCCATCCATCCGTATGCAGCAGGAGACCATGGAGGAGCTGCGCGAGACGATCCAGGAGAATATCGGCTATGATTGCCTTGCCAATGAATTCAACCGTCAGCGTCTGGATGATATCGTGGAGCTGATCGTGGAGACGCTATCGACCAGCGGCGAAACGATCACAATCTCCGGTGAGGCGTATCCTGCTGCGCTTGTGAGGCAGCGTTTCATGCAGCTCAACAGCCTGCATATCGAGTACATCTTCTCCTGCCTTGAAAAGAGCGGTAGTGATATCCGCAACATCAAGCGATACCTGCTGACGACGCTGTTCAACGCGCCGGCGACCATGAACAGCCACTATGACGCGATGGTGAGGCATGATATGCAGGAGTGGTAACATTGAGCGACGGGCAGATTTGCGGTAAGCTGAAGGCGAAGGGAGTGAAGCATATGAGTAAGCTGCGATATGTGCAGTGCGGCGATTACCTGATTCCTGACCTGACGCTGAATGTGAAGGCATATCCTCCGCTTGGGAAATACGGCAGGATGCGGGAAAGGTATCTGAGAGAGCACCGACACCTGCTGTACAGCACAATGCTGCTCGGCGGCAGGCTGGATGATCATCTGCATGAGATCGATGCTGCTGCCCAAAAGAGAATGGATCATTTGACGCGGCAAATGGCAGAAACAGCCGGGATCACGGAGGAACTGAAGGCGCGCGATCCGATGCGCTGGGTGGGTGAAATGAACGCAATCAAGATGCAGGCAGAAGAGATGCTTTTGGAGGAACTGATTTACAGCTGAATACAGCATGACGGGGCGAGGCATAGAGCTTCGCTTTTTTCTTTGAAACGAGAAAGGAGCAAAACACATGAGCGACAACAAGAGAGAAACGAGAACCAAGAGGATGAAGGTGCATCTGACGCCGCAGGAACATGAGTGGATCAGGGAGAAGATGGCGCAGGCGGGCATGACGAACATGAGCGAGTTCATCCGCAGGATGACCATGAAAGGGTATGTGATCAATTCGGATCAACCGGAGCTTGATGAGATCCTTCGGCTGATGCACTACACGGGGAACAACCTCAGGCAGATTGAAAAGCATGTGCGTGAGAATGACCCGGAGAATATGCCTGAGGTGGAGCAAATGCTCCGGAATCACGAGGAGATCGAGGATACCCTGGGTGAGATCCTCAGGATACTCGGCAAGCTTTCGCGATAGGAGCATTTGGTCCGGTCGTGAGCGGTTAAAACGCATTCTGAGTCGGTATCCTACCTGAAGAGGTGAGAACATGGACTCGGTATGGACGATTTCGGCGCAGCTGCCGTCCTTTGAACCGCTCAAAGAAGACATCAAGACGGATGTGCTGATTATCGGCGGCGGACTGGCGGGGCTTTTGTGCGCATGGCGTCTTACGCAGGCGGGCGTGGATGTTGCGCTGGTGGAAGCGGATACGATTTGCAGCGGCATCACGAAGAACACCACCGCCAAGATCACATCCCAGCATGGATTGATATACGATGTGTTGATCCGCAAGATGGGTGCAGAAAAAACAAAGCTTTATCTGCGGGCCAATCAGAATGCCTTGCAGCAGTACAGGGAGCTTTGCCGGAGTATCGACTGTGACTTTGAAGAACAGGATGCCTTTGTCTATGCGCGACATAGCCGGCAGAAGATCGACAGGGAACTGGAAGCGCTGCAGAGGCTAGATTTCGACGCGGCGTTTGCAGAGGATCTGCCGCTGCCGTTTCCGGTGGCCGGAGCAGTGAGGTTTCCGAATCAGGCGCAGTTTCATCCGCTGAAGTTTGCGGCCGGGATTACCAAAGATCTTCGGATTTACGAGCACACCAAGGTGCGCGAGTTGATGCCGGGGAAAGCGATCACAAACGGCGGGACAGTTTCTGCAAAGAAGATCATCATCGCTACGCATTTTCCGATGATCAACAAGCATGGCGGCTATTTCATCAAGCTGTACCAGCATCGTTCCTATGTGCTGGCGCTTAAAAATGCGCCTTCATTTGACGGGATGTTTCTGGATGAAGACGAGAAGGGGCTGTCCTTCCGGCACTACAAGGACATGCTGCTGCTTGGCGGCGGCAGCCATCGCAGCGGCAAACAGGGCGGAAACTGG
The DNA here is from genome assembly GCA_017545905.1 of Clostridia bacterium. Lineage (GTDB taxonomy): Bacteria > Bacillota > Clostridia > Christensenellales > Aristaeellaceae > Ventricola. The sequence continues at coordinate 14,487 of JAFWXL010000094.1, forward strand.
CATGAGCTGGAGCAATTTGCCAGGCGGCATTACCCTGATGCGGAAATCACTGCGCGCTGGGCGACGCAGGACTGCATGACGCTGGATCATGTGCCATACATCGGCCAGTATGCAAAGAACACGCTCGATCTGTTCGTGACTACGGGCTTCAACAAATGGGGCATGACGTCTTCGATGGTGGCGGCAGATATTCTGGCTGATCTGGTGCAGGAGAAGCAGAATCCCTATGCGGATGTGTTTGATCCGTTCCGCAGCATCCTGCATCCGCAGCTTTTCCTGAACGCCGCCGAAAGCACGATCAATTTACTGACGCCGACTGTGCCGCGATGCCCGCATATGGGCTGTGCACTCAAGTACAACAAGGCTGAGCATACATGGGATTGCCCCTGCCACGGCTCGCGCTTTGCGGAGGATGGAACGCTCATCGACAATCCGGCGACGGATGATAAAAGAATGTGAAGCGCTCCTACGTGAATGACGGTATGAGCATTGGGGAAATCTGAATGCGAGGTGATTGACCATGGCGAAGCAAGGAATGAAAAGACCTGAGGTTACGCATCCCGCACCGAAGAACGATACGCCACCCGTGCCTGAGCTTCAGGGCAAAGCCAAATCCGGCAAGAAGGATGCGAATCCGATCATTGCCGGTACATCTGGTCCCGATCAGAAGGTGTTCCACACGGAGCGACCGATTTCAAAAGCCTACAAGGTACTGGACAATGATCTGGCACGGGACAACGTGGAGAACGACATGCCGGAGGCGGATCTCCGGGACATATGAGAAAAGATGGACGCAGCTGCGTGATGCGGCTTGCGTCCATTCTTTATTGAAATAAGGAGGGGTTATGTGGCTACGACGCGTATCATGCCGCTGCACGTCGGCAAGGGAAGAATGGTAGGCGGGGCGATCAGTGCGATCATTGATTATGTAGAGAATCCGGCGAAGACGGATGGCGGGCAGCTGATCACAAGCTTTGCATGCAACAGCCGTCTGGCAGACGCTGAGTTTCTGTATGCCAAGCAGCGTTATATCCGCAACACAGGCCGTACGCGTGGAAAGGACGATGTGATCGCCTACCACCTGCGGCAAGCGTTTGTTCCCGGCGAAATCACGCCGGAGGAAGCTAACCGACTAGGGCAGGAACTGGCCAGGCGATTCACAAAGGAGAATCACGCGTATCTCGTGTGTACACATGTGGATCGCAAACATATTCATAATCACATCATCTGGAACGCGGTGTCGCTTGACTGTGATCGCAAGTTCAGAAACTTCTGGGGAAGCTCAAAGGCTGTGCGCAGGCTGAGCGACACGATCTGTATTGAGAATGGGTACTCTATCGTAGAGAATCCCAAAGAGCATAGCAGCAAGAGCTACGATCAATGGCTAGGAGATCAGAAAAAGCCTTCGCATAGAGAATTGCTGCGCATGGCGATTGATCAGGCAATGGAGCAAAAGCCCAAGAGTTTTGATGATCTGCTTGCCATGTTGCGCGATGCCGGTTATGAGGTCAAGCTGGGGAAGAATCCTTCATTTCGGGGAGAAGGACAGAAACGGTTTGTTCGGCTGGACACTTTGGGTGAGGATTATACCAAGGAAGCACTTATTGCTGTTCTGACCGGTGAAAGGAAGCATACACCGCGCAGACAGAGTGTGAAGGCAGCAACGCAGAAACCGAATCTGCTTATCGACATCCAGCAGAAGCTTCAACAAGGAAAAGGTGCAGGTTATGAGCGCTGGGCGAAGGTATTCAATCTCAAACAGATGGCGCAGAGCATGAACTATCTGCAGGAGCATGGGCTCATGGAGATGGATACGCTTGTGCAGAAGTCGGATGAAGCGGTTGAGAAGTATCATGAGTTGGCAGAGCAAATCAAGAGAATTGAGAAACGTATGGATGAGATATCAGTGCTGCGTGGTCATATTCTGACGTACATCAAGACGCGGAATGTGTATGCGGCATATCGCAAGGCGGGCTATTCCAAAAAGTTTTACGCGGAGCATGAAAGTGACATCCTTCGTCACAAAGCTGCGAAGAAAGCGTTTGATGAATTGGGACTGCAGAAACTGCCGACGATCAAGAGGCTTCAGGATGAATATGCCAGGCTGCTTGAGGAAAAGAAAAAGACGCTTCCGGAGTATCGGAAAGCGCGCGATGAGATGCGGGAACTGTTGACGGTGAAGGCAAATGTTGAGAGTATATTGAGGCTGGATGAACATGATCATGGCAAGAAACATGTACGCGAATAATATCGTAGATGAACAGATTCGATCAGAACTTTACAACTCATTGTTCCGAACAATGCAATATTTTATTCCGAATAAAAGGTTGATATTATTCCGAACAAAGCATATAATATTGTCAAAGAGTTTGTTCGGAGGTGCGCTTATGGCGGGGATTATGACAGTGAAAGAAGCGGCAAAGAGATGGGATGTC
>JAFWXL010000095.1 GCA_017545905.1 Clostridia bacterium
ACCGACGAGCGTCGAGCGAGGAGAGACAAATCCCTCCTTCTGCGCCATGAGAGACACCTTGAAGAGATTCAGGGTGTCTTTTCTTTTCAGGTTTTTTGTATCGAAGAGGGATTTGAACTGGCCCGGGAGTGAATGAGGCCCCGGTGGGGCCTCAGAGCCGGGCTGACCGACGAGCGTCGAGCGAGGAGAGACAAATCCCTCCTTCTGCGCCATGAGAGACATCTTGAAGAGATTCAGGGTGTCTTTTCTTTTCAGAGATCATTATTCCGAAAGGAATCAACACGTTCTGCCGCGAAGAAGAGGGTATTCCCTGATATTGCAATTGAGTGCTGGAAGTGAGGCGTACAGATGGCCTGTTTTGACTATGAAAACCATCGGATTTACTATGAATGCCATGGGGCGGGTGAACCGCTGATCCTGTTGCACGGCAATACGGCCTCAGGCCGGATGTTTGATCCACTTATACCAATTCTATCCGCAGGCCGTCTGGTGGTGACGATGGATTTTCTGGGCTGCGGGCGCTCTGATCACCTTTCATGCTGGCCGTGTGATCTGTGGGCGGAATGGTCAAAACAGGTATATGCATTGTGCAGACATAACGGCTTTGCCCGTGTGAGTATCGCGGGCGCCAGCGGCGGTGCATTGGCCGCGATCAATGCTGCGATGGCATATCCGCAGTTGGTGCATGCGGTCATCGCGGACAGCTTTGCCGGGATTGAGGCCGATCCGCAGATCACAGCCGGCATTCGGGCCGGAAGAGCTGCGGCAAAACGGCTGGACGGATTCTGTGCCTATCAGCAGTCTGTGCATGGCGATGACTGGGAAGCTGTATTGGATGCGGACACAGACGCCGTCTTGCGTCATGCCGAGAGTATCGGCGCTTATTTTCAGCGCCCGCTGTCGTCGCTTAAGGTCCGCCTGCTGCTCACCGGAAGCGATGAAGACGAGATGCTCCCTGCCGGGCATTGCCGGAGGCTGTTCGGGGAGATTGCCCGGCAGACTCCGCTGGCCCAGGCGCATGTTTTCGCACATGGCGGCCATCCTGCGATGCTGAGCAACATGGAGGCGTTTGCGGCGCTGCTCGACCGATTTCTTGATCCGGATTAAGGCAAAACATCTGTGCATATGTGGAAAAAGTCTGCTCTTTGCCGTGTTGTTTGCATGCAACGGAATGTAAAAGACCGTCGAACCCGATAAACAATCCGGATGTGATTTGTCAAAAATGGAAATTGGTGTCCGGCGTGATGAAGTGGTATAATATGCGAAAATATACCGCTTATACTGTAAATAGATGTATATTCGGAGATTAATATGCATAAATAAAGAAGGCTTTTGCATGATCAATCTGAAGATCACCGACGTGCGTGTGCTGCCCGGCGACAGCGCGTTTCTCATCGACGATGGAAAGACTGCCGTGCTGTATGATACCGGATTCGGCTTTACCGCGCAGGGAATCGTCACCAATATTCAGCAGGCGCTTGGAGAGCGGAAGCTGGATTATATCCTGCTGACCCATTCACATTACGATCACGTGCTCGCTGCGCCGGCTATCCTCAGGCGCTACCCTGAGGCGAAGGTGATCGCCGGCGAATACGTTCAGAAGATCTTTGCCAAGCCGACGGCCCGGGCGACGATGCGAAGCCTCGACCGGTCCGCTGCGGCGAAGGAGGGCATATCCGATTACGAGGATCTGGCCGATGAACTCAGGGTGGATGTCACGGTTGCAGACGGCGACATGATCACGCTGGGCGATATGGCATTTCGTGTGATCGCGCTGCCGGGCCACACAAAGTGTTCGGTCGGCTTTTATCTGGAGGAAAACGGACTGCTTCTGGGCGTGGAGACGCTGGGCGTGTACTTTGGCCGGGATACGTATCTGCCCAATTATCTGGTCGGCTATCAGATGACGCTGGATTCCTACAAGAAAGCGCGCGCTCTGAATCCGAAGCAGATGCTCATTCCGCATTACGGCCTTGTCGGTCACGAGGAGGCGATGGCATTTCTGGCGGGCTCCGAACACACATCGGTGGAAACAGCGATGCGCATCCGGGAAATTCTCGCCTCCGGCGGTACAAAGGAAGCGGCGTTTGACTATTTCAAGGAGGCATACTATACAGAGCGCATCCGCCCGGCCTATCCGATTGAGGCATTCAAGCTCAATACGGGCATCCTGATCAACCTGATCGAGCGGGAACTGCTCGGCGGGCCAAAAGAATAAAACGGCGGCCAGTGGCCGCTCCCATTTCCGAATACCTTAATAATATGAAGTCATTTCGTGCTCGCAGCACGTAATTTTGCGCAATTTCCAATAAAGTAAAAAACGACGGACGGTTTCCTGCAGAATGGAAACCGTCCGCTTTTTGTAGAGATCAGTCTGTGATGAGCTTGTGGGTGTGCAGCGTCAGATTGCCGCCATGCGCCGACGTGTCGTCTTCGCCGCACCTGACGGTGATTCGGGTCAGCCCGTCTGCAAGCGATACCTGCGTGCTCAGGCCGTCATCGTCGTAGAAGGCGTAGGCGCTGTCTGCACCGATCCAACCCAGCAGCGTGAGATCCTTTGCATCCACGGCGTCTACCCATTCGCCTCCGCGGGAGAGCGGGATCACGCAGCCGCGCCTGATAAACAGCGGCATTTCATGAAGATCCAGATCAATCCAGTGATGACCGGCCTGCAGCGGGAAGCAGTCGTAATCCCCGGCGGCGCGGAAACGGATGAGCAGCATGTCCTCTGGCAGATAGACGTAGCGGCCGCGCGCATTCTGCTGATAGACCGGGGCGATCATGCACTCGCCGCCCAGCATCACCTGATCCTCGACGCGGCAGGCGGTCTCGTCTTCGGGATAGTCAAACGCCAGCGGACGGAACATGCAGCCGTCGGTGAGCGCCGCCTTCATGAACTCGCTGTAGAGATAGGGGAGAAGCGCGTAGCGCACGGTGACGATATCGCGCATCTTTTCCTGCAGGGAGAAGCGATAGATCTCCTGCTCACGCGTGCCCTGACAGGAGTGATTGCGCATCAGCGGGGTGAATACGCCCAGCTGCAGCCAGCGCAGCAGCAGGTCCTCCGTCGTGTCGCCGTTGAAGCCGCCGATGTCTGCGCCGTTGTACAGGAAGCCGCACATATTCAGCGAGGGCAGCATCTTCAGGTTCAGCAGGATATGGCTCCACCAGCTGTGGTTGTCGCCCTGCCAAACGCCGCCGTAGCGGTGCGCGCCGATGTAGGATGAGCGCGCAAAGAGCAGGCGGCGGCAATCGGGATTGTGCGCGGTCATGCCCTCGGCTGCTGCGCGGGTCATGAATGCGCCGTAGAGATTGTGCACCTGATCGTGGCGCACGCGCCTGCCGTCAAGGGTCTGATAAAAGGATTCGTAGTCGTTGGGATTGTTGGCCATGTCGGCAAATACCGCGCGCAGGCGGAAGAACTCATGGATGCCCACATTCATGTCCTTCATGCGCATCGCCTTTTCATAGGCGTCTTTGATGCCGTTTTCCGAGTAGAACAGCGCGGGCTCGTTCATGTCATTCCAGAAGCCGTCCACGCCGGCGTCGAGCAGGCGGTGGTATTTGCTGCCGAACCATGCGCGAACCTCATCGCGCAGGAAATCCGGGAAGAAGCTGCGGCCCGGCCATACCGCGCCGACAAACGGCGTGCCGTCTTCATAGGTGCAGAAATAGCCGTGTTCAAGCCCCTCGTCGCAGACGTCATAGCCTTTCTTTTCCTTCACGCCCGCGTCGATGATCGGGATCAGGTGTGCGTGGCTGTCCGCCATCTCGCCGCAGAATCGGCTCAGATTCTCAAAGCCGGCGGGATCGACGGTGAAGTCCATGTAGTCGTCCATGTAGTCGATATCCATGCAGACGCCGTCCAGCGGAATGCGGCGTTTTCTGTGCTCGTCCACGATGGCGCGGACGTCCGCTTCGCTCCTGTATCCCCAGCGGGACTGGATATAGCCGAACGCCCACTTCGGCGGCAGATAGCTTCTGCCTGTCAGGCGGCGCAGCGAGGAGACGATTTCGGCGGGAGTGGCCTCCTCGATAATATAAAGCGTCAGATCGCCGTTTTCACTGATGATGCGCGCCTCGTCGATTTTCGTATAGCCCAGATCGAAATGCATCAGACCGGGATCATCAAAAAATGCGCCGAAGCAGCGGGTTTTGCTGAAAATGAGCAGGAAGTTGTGCGCGGCATACAGCGCGTTTTTCGACTCCGTATGCAGACCGTCGTCGATATTCCAGCTGGTATAGAGATGGCCGCGCTTGTTGATGCCGCGGTTTGCTTCGCCCAGACCAAAGACAATGTCATCCCTGTCCAGTGAAAGAGAAAAGCAAAGTGCATCATGCTCGCGGGAAATCATGAAATAGGGAATGGCCCCGCCGCTGACGGGCAGCTCGCGTACCACTGCGCCGGTATGGATGGGGGAGCCGAAATCATAGCGATGGATCATCAGGGAGACCACCTTTCCGTATTGAAAAGTATATACACAGTGTACCACGGAATGCGAGCGTATGCAAATCATGGATAAATATTCGAAAAAATCTTGCTCAGAGCAAAGTTTTTGTTTTACAAGCAGGGATTGATGATGTATAATACTTGGGTGAATGAAAGCGTGAGAAGAGAAGAATAATCAATTGTAAGCGAAATTTAGCAAGAATTGGAGTGTTGATATATGAGCAGAATGCTTGGTACTGTTTCGATGGGCGTGCGTGCGCCGATTATCCGTGAGGGCGATAACCTGGTGGAGATCGTCGTGGATTCTGTGATGGCTGCTGTGAACGGCGGCGAGATCACCCCGCGCGACCGTGACGTCGTTGCGATGACCGAGGCTATCGTCGCCCGCGCTCAGGGCAATTACTGCAGCGTGGACGATATCGCCAGCGACGTGCGTGCTAAGCTGGGCGGCGAGACCATCGGCGTCATCTTCCCGATCCTCAGCCGTAACCGCTTCGCCATCTGCCTGCGCGGCATCGCCAAGGGTGCCAAGAAGGTCGTCCTGATGCTCAGCTATCCGTCTGACGAGGTGGGCAACCATCTGATCGATCTGGATATGCTGGATGAGAAGGGCGTCAATCCTTACTCCGACGTGCTCTCCCTGGAGAAATATCGCGAGCTCTTCGGCTACATCAAGCATCCGTTCACGGGCGTGGATTACGTCGAGTACTATTCCAACCTGATCCGCGAGATGGGCGCCGAGGTGGAGGTTGTCTTCGCCAACGACCCGCGCGCGATTCTCAAGTACACCAAGAACGTCCTCAACTGCGATATCCATACCCGTGCCCGTACCAAGCGTCTGCTGTGGGCGGCCGGCGCGGAGCGCGTGTGCGGTCTGGACGAGATCATGAATGCGCCGATCAACGGCAGCGGCTGCAATGAGCGCTATGGCCTGCTGGGCTCCAACAAGTCCACCGAGGACAAGGTCAAGCTCTTCCCGCGCGAATGCCAGGATCTGGTCGAGGATATTCAGGCTAAGCTGCTGGAAAAGACCGGCAAGCATTACGAGGTCATGGTCTATGGCGACGGCGCCTTCAAGGATCCGGTCGGCAAGATCTGGGAGCTGGCTGACCCGGTCGTCTCCCCGGCTTATACCGCCGGTCTGGAGGGCACGCCCAATGAGCTCAAGCTCAAGTATCTGGCTGACAACGACTTTGCCGATCTGTCCGGCGATGCGCTGCGCGACGCCATCAAGGGCAAGATTCAGCAGAAGGACGGCAGCAGCCTCGTGGGCAACATGGCTGCACAGGGCACGACCCCGCGCCGCCTGACTGACCTCATCGGCTCCCTGTGCGACCTGACCTCCGGCTCCGGCGACAAGGGCACCCCGATCATCTATATCCAGGGCTACTTCGACAACTACACCAACGACTGACCGTAACTCCTAACAGGCATCTGAACAGAGTATTCCGCAAAGCCCTGCCGGCGGCAGGGCTTTTGCTGTGCCCGTCCAGCAGGAAATCAGACATTCTGGGCGAATTAAATATGGATACGCGAATTTGCCGGAAAAGAGGGGAACGCTGTGAAAAAAATGATGGCAGCCCTGCTGCTGATGCTGTGCGTGATGACGGCGTTTTCTGCTGGAGCGGCTGCTATGGAAATCGACATGGAACACTACCTGCTCGTCGGCGCGGATGGCTGGGGACTCAATGAAGAGGGCAGCGCGAGAAGCGATGCGATCATCCTTGCCTCGCTGGATTACGGGCGCAGCCGCATCACGTTCACATCCTTTGCGCGCGACTGCATCGTCAAGCCGTCTTCATGGAAGGATACGGTGAAGATCAACACGCTCATCCGATCTGCGGAAGGCGAAAAGACGCTGATCCGCTATATCGAAGAGGAATTCGGCCTGCCAATCAGCGGATACTTCATCATCAATTTTTCGGGAACGGTCGATCTGATCAACGCCGTCGGCGGCGTAAGCATCGAGCTGACACAGGATGAGGCGGATTATGTCAACAGGCATGCGGGGCTGTATACCGGTTATCCGCTTGCGCAGGGGATGAGCCGGCTCAATGGCGCGCAGGCGCTGTGCTACATGCGCTGCCGGGAACTGGATAACGACTTTGGCAGACAGGGGCGTCAGGGCAAGACGCTGCGGGCGCTGGTAGATGGTTTTTCGGATATCACGCCGCTCGGCGCGCTGATGCTGGTGGATGATGTGCTGGGTATGTACCGCACGAGCCTCTCCTTTGGCCAGCAGTTTGAGCTGGCGATGAAGGCGCTTGTGCTGCGCGGGGCGGAGGTTGTCACGCATTCGCTGCCCGAGGCGGGAACCTTCCGCTACAGACAGGACAGCCACGGCGCGTCGGGGCTGGAAATCGACATGGAAGCTAACAGGGCGCATCTGTTCGATGTGCTGGAGATTCCCGATCCTTTTGAGGAGGAAAGCGTGGAACCGGATACAGAGAGCATGCAGGCGCCGGCGTCATCCTGAACAGGGATTGAAACGTCGGCGCTTTTCATTCGCGATAAAATAGTGAGGAATGGATATGGAGCGGACGCAGATCAGGGATTTTACAAAGGGCAACATCACCAGACAGCTGATTGTGTTTGCATGGCCTCTGTTTTTGTCCAATCTGCTGCAGGTGGTCTATAATATGGTGGATATGATCATCGTCGGCAATCATCTGGGCAAAGCGGGCATTTCTGCGGTGTCCATCGGCGGCGACGTCTCTCATTTTCTGACGTTTGTGGCCATGGGATTCTCTGCTGCGGGGCAGGTGATCATCGCGCGGTATATCGGTTCGGGTCAGCGGGAGAAGCTGGGGCGCTTTGTCGGCACGATGAGCGGCTTTCTCATGCTGTGCGCAGCGGTGCTCAGCGTGATGGGCTTTGCGCTGCGAGAAGGAATTCTGCGCGTGATGAATACGCCTGAGGAGGCGTTTGCGGGCGCGCTGGCGTATTCCTGCGTATGCATGGCTGGCCTTGTGTTCATCTATGGCTACAACATTGTTGCGGCAGTGCTGCGCGGTATGGGCGATTCGAAGCATCCGTTTGTCTTTATCAGCATTGCCGCCGTGCTCAATCTCGTGCTGGATATCGCTTTTGTCATGGGGCTTGGGCTGGGGCCGGGCGGCGCAGCGCTGGCGACGGTGATCTCGCAGGGGGTGAGCTTTGTGAGCTGCGCGCTGTTTCTGGCGAGACGGAGAGCGGAATTCGCGCTGGACATGCGCGTTTCGGACTTTGTGCGCTGGGATAGCGCGATGCTTCTGGATCTCGTGCGTCTGGGATTGCCCATGGCGATCAAGAGCGCGTCGATCCAGGTGTCCAAGCTCTTCGTCAATTCGTGGATCAATTCTTACGGCATTGCGGTTTCTGCCTTTGCGGGCATCGCCAACAAGCTTTCCAGCGTAGCCAATCTTGTGTCCAATGCGATGAATACAGCAGGTTCCACGATGGTCGGGCAGAATATCGCCGCAGGGGAATATGACCGGGTGAAGCGGATTCTCGTACGCCTTGCGATGATCACGCTGAGCGTCGCTGCGGCTTTCTCGACGGTGATTGTGCTGTTCCCGCAGGCGGTTTTCTCCGTGTTTACGCGGGATGCTGCCGTGCTGGAGATCGGAGACAGGTATACGCCCATCGCGGTGATGCTCTTTGCCGGCGCAGCGCTGCGCGCTGTTATGAATGCGCTGATCAACGGCAGCGGAGACTACAGAATGAATTTCGCCACGGCGATTCTGGACGGCATCGTCATGCGTATCGGACTGGCTGTGCTGCTGGGCCTTGTGCTGAATATGCGGCACTATGGCTTCTGGCTGGGCGATGCGCTGGCAGGCTTCACGCCGTTTGTGATTGGCTTGTGGTTCTATTTCTCCGGGGAGTGGAAGACGGCTGTGAAGAAAAAACGGATATAACAACAGGCTTTTTATAAAGAGATATTGTCAAAAAGGATTTCTCCTGATATAATGTCGAAGATTTGGGAAAAAATAAATAACACACCGATTTCAGGAGGAAAAAGCGATGAACAACAAAAGCAATCGTCTGGCAGCCAAAATGCTGATCGCCATGGTCGCGGGTATCGGCGCGGGTCTGATCTTCATGATGATCCGAGAGAGCTTGGGCGCCTCGTCCGCTGTATGGCAGACGATCAACAATCTGCTCTTCCAGGATATTACCGCTGCCGGTGCGGAGAAGGCCATTGGCCTGTTCTATATCGGCGGTCAGCTCTTTGTCAAGTCCCTGCAGCTGGTGATCGTGCCGATGGTGTTCACCTCCATCGTGCTGGCGATCGGCACCATTCGCGACGCTGCGACGCTGGGCCGCGTCTCCGCCAAGACCTTCGGCTGGTTCCTGATGACCACCACTGTGGCGCTGGTGATGGCCGGCGCTGTGGCGCTTGGCTGCTTCAACATGGGTGTGTTCAATACTACGATCGAGGGCCTCTCTGCGGCCACCGGATCAACCGGTGCGAACCCGCTCAACGTGATCCTCAACATCGTGCCCAGCAATATCGCTGCTTCTTTCTCGGTCAATAACGCGGTGCTCTCTCTGATCTTCCTGGCGATCGTCATTGGCCTGAGCCTGAATAAGACCGGCTATGACAGCGAGTGCGTGATCAACCGCCTGTGTAAGGAACTCAGCGACGTTGTTGTCGTGTTCCTCAATTTCGTGGTTGACAAGTTCGGCCCGGTGGCGATCTTCATGCTGCTCAGCCGCACCTTTGCCACATACGGCATCGATTACCTCAAGCCCGCCGCAGCTTACGTGCTGCTGACCGTGGCGCTGCTGCTGGTTTATCTGTTCATTGGCTACCCGCTCTACATTGCCATCACCACGAAGATGAACCCGGTCACCTATATCAAGAAGATCTTCAAGGTTGTCATCTTCGGCTTCTCCACCAGTTCCAGCGCTGCGACGCTGCCGCTGAATACCGATACCAATGTCAAGGATTTGGGTGTGGACAGCCAGATTGCCTCCTTTGTTCTGCCGCTGGGCATGACCATCAACATGGACGGCACGGCGATCATGCAGGTTGTGGCGACGCTGTTCCTGGCCGGCGTGGGCGGCTACGAGGTCACGCTGATGAATCTGATCGTCATCATGGTGCTGGCGCTCATCGCTTCTGTCGGCACCCCGGCTGCTCCGGGCGCGGGCGCGGTCATCCTGTTCACCATTCTCTCCGGCATGGGCTTCACTGGCGAGTCGACGATGATGGGCTATGCGCTGATTCTTGCGATCAACCGTCCGATCGAGATGCTCGTCACTGCGCTCAACTGCGTGGGCGACTCCGTCGCTGCCGTTGCTGTCGCCAAGAGCGAGGGCAAGCTCAACGAGGAGATCTTCAACGCCTGATCATTGTAATGCGATGACAACCCTGCGGATTTCCGCAGGGTTGTTTTGCTATGCTGCTTAAAGCCTGCGCGAAGCGAAGAAGGGAGTTTGAGGGATGAAATCCCTCAAGCAGGTCCGGGCGGCAGCCCGGCGTAACCTTTCACAGGGTTGTTTTTATGCCCGGGATATGGTATCGTAGACCCATAAAGGAGATGATATCCATGTTTGATTTTAAGAATATGACCGTGATCGTGACCGGCTCCGGCGCGGGCATGGGCCGCGAGGCTGCGAAGCTCTTTGCCGCATACGGCGCGAACGTCATTGTCAATTCGCTTTCGGATTCCTGCGAAGGCGCGCGCAAGGAGATTGAGGAAAAGGGCGGCAGCGCGATGGCCGTTCAGGCGGACGTTGGCGTGATGGAAGGCTGTGAACAGATTATCCGCAAGACTGTGGAAAAGTTTGGACGGATCGATGTGCTGGTCAATGCGGCTGGCATTGTCGTCGATGGCAGCGTGGAGACGGCGGACATGGACGACTGGGACCGCTCGATGAACACGAACGTCAAGAGTGTGTTCATGCTCAGCCGGCTGGCGATGCCGTATCTGCGCAAGACAAAGGGCAGCATCGTCAACGTTGCTTCCGTCGTGGCGATCAAGGGCGTCAAAAACCGTGCGATTTACAGCGCAACCAAGGGCGCGATGATCGCATTGTCGCAGTCCATGGCGGCAGAATATGTCTCCGAAGGCATCCGAATCAACTGTGTGAGCCCGGGCACGGTGCTCTCGCCGTCCCTGCAGGGGCGCATCGACCGGACGGATGATCCTGCGCAGGCGCTTGAGAACTTCGTTGCCCGTCAGCCGTTGGGCCGCCTGGGCACGAGCGACGAGGTCGCCAAGGCCATCGTCTTTGCTGCCGCGCAGGGCATTGGCTTCATGACCGGCGCGAACATCGTGGTAGACGGCGGGATGACGATTTAAAGGAACGATAGGGCTGCCGCCCTATAACCTGCCTGAGGGACATTGTCCCTCAGACTCCCTATTACGCTTCGCGGCGGCTTTAAGAAAGAACGCAATAAAAATGGACGCAGGATATTTCCTGCGTCCGAATTCATATATAGGCTTCTTAAAACAAGCGCGAAGCGAAGAAGGGGTTCGGGGACGATGTCCCCGAGCGGGTCCGGGCAGCAGCCCGGCGTACTTCTCACAGCGTCACAATTCCTGCATCGACGAGCTTCTGCAGGCTCATGAGGATGCCGAGCTTGGCGTGTACCCAGGTGAGGCCGCCCTGGAAATAGACGGCGTAGGGCTCGCGGATCGGACCGTCGGCGGAAAGCTCGATGGAGCTGCCCTGAATGAACGCGCCCGCAGCCATGATGACCTGATTGTCATAGCCAGGCATATCCCACGGCACCGGGGTCACGTAGCTGTCCACCGGTGCGGCGGCCTGAATGCCTTCGCAGAAGGCGCACATCGCAGCCTCGCTGCCCAGCTCCACGGCCTGAATGATGTCGTGGCGCGGCTCTGTGGCATTGGGCACGCAGCGGAAACCGAGCTTTTCATAGATGTTTGCTGCGAAAACAGCGCCCTTGAGCGCGCCGGCGACGACGGTCGGCGCCATGAAAAAGCCCTGATACAGGCTGGTCATCAGGCCGAGGTTCGCGCCGACCTCCTGACCCAGACCCGGGGCGGAGAGGCGGTAGGCGCAGCGGTCCACACAGGCCTGCGTGCCGCAGATGTAGCCGCCGATGGGCGCAAGGCCGCCGCCCGGATTCTTGATCAGGGAGCCGACGATCATGTCTGCGCCCAGATCGCTGGGCTCGATGACATCCACGAACTCGCCGTAGCAGTTGTCAACCATGCAGATGATGTCGGAACGGATGCCCTTGATGAACGCGATGAGTTTGCCGATCTCGGCCACGGAGAGCGTCGGACGGGTGGCGTAGCCCTTGGAGCGCTGAATGGTGCACATCTTCGTCTGGGGCTTGATCTTCGCGCGCACGCCCTCGTAATCGATGGAGCCGTCCGGCAGGAGCGCGACTTCGTCGTAGGTGACGCCGTATTCGGCCAGCGAGCAGGCGCTCGGCCTGATGCCGATGACCTCTTCAAGCGTGTCGTACGGCCTGCCGACAGGAGAGAGAAGCTCGTCGCCGGGGCGCAGGTTTGCGCTCAGCGCAACGGAGAGCGCATGCGTGCCGCAGACGATATTCGGGCGGACAAGCGCCGCCTCGGTGTGGAAGCAGTCGGCATACACGCGCTCAAGCGTGTCGCGGCCCACGTCGTTGTAGCCGTAGCCGGTGGTACCGGCAAAGCAGCCGGCGTTCACGCGGTTGTTCTGCATGGCAGCGATGACCTTTGCCTGATTATACTCGGCAACCTGATCAATGCCGTCAAAGCGCTCGCGAAGCCCCGCGAGGATATCCTCGCCGAAGCGGTAAACCTGCTCGGAGATCCCCAGACGGGTATACATCTGCATATTGTCAATCATGATGCGTTCCTCGTTTTTTCAGTCATATATAGGAAATAAACAGTACGGGGTACAGCATAGCAAAACGGACTGACGATGTCAACCGAAAAAATAAAAAAAGTGGTTGACAGAACCGCATGACTCGTGTATAATAAACCTCGTGCTTGAGAGAACAGGTCTTCCATCGGAGTGTAGCGCAGCTTGGTAGCGCACGTGCTTTGGGAGCATGGGGTCGGGGGTTCGAATCCCTTCACTCCGACCATTTTTCTGAAGTTGTTATCTGTGGCCCCGTGGTCAAGCGGTCAAGACATCGCCCTTTCACGGCGGTAACAGGGGTTCGATTCCCCTCGGGGTCACCATTTCTTTTGCTGGTTCTTCAGGGGCCTTTAGCTCAGTGGTCAGAGCAGGCGGCTCATAACCGCTCGGTCCGGGGTTCGAAACCCTGAAGGCCCACCAATTTTATACGGCGCGGTAGTTCAGTCGGTTAGAATGCCAGCCTGTCACGCTGGAGGTCGAGGGTTCGAGCCCCTTCCGCGTCGCCATTTTCTTTCTTTGCTCATTGCACCATTGAGACCATGCTGGCGTAGCTCAATTGGCAGAGCAGCTGATTTGTAATCAGCAGGTTGG
>JAFWXL010000096.1 GCA_017545905.1 Clostridia bacterium
AGCATGGTATTGGCGATGGAAAGCGTGCAGCCGATTCTCAGCTCGCGTGAGGGCGTGGCGTCCTTGACGGCGGCGTTCATGATTTCATACTGCTGCATGACCTTGCGGGCATGGGTGAGCAGAAGCTGGCCGTGCGGCGTGAGAAGAAGCTGTTTGTGCCCGCGTTCAAAGAGTTCCACGCCCAGCTCATACTCAAGATCCGAGATCGTCTGACTGACTGTGGGTTGGGAAACATAGAGCGCCTTGGCGGCTTCGCTCATGCGGAGTTTTTCTGCTACGGAGATAAAGATACTGAGCTGCTTCAGCGTAGACACGGTGATCCCCTCCCTTATCATCATAAAAGGCAAAGCATAGCGGGCGTTCCATTACAAAAACCAAATCGATGCTTTGGGTATTCATATTTTACAATACACACATAGCATGATAATATAATAACACAGTTGGTCAATAAAGAAAAGCATGGTTCCTAAATCAGAAGGAGAGACGAAATGAAAATCGTTGTTCTGGGCGGCGTTGCTGCCGGTACCAAAATTGCGGCGAAGCTGATGCGCGAAGACCGCAGCAATGAGGTTGTGATTCTTAATAAGGGCGAGAATATCTCCTATGCCGGCTGCGGCCTGCCGTATTATGTGGGCCACGTCATTGGCGAGAAGGAAGAGCTGATTGTTAACACTCCGGCAAAGTACGAGGGCCTGACCGGCGCAAAGGTGCTTGTCCGTACCGAGGCGACGAAGGTTGACCGCGCGGCAAAGCAGGTGACCGCTGTGGACCTTGCTACCGGCGAAGAGAAGACCTTCAGCTATGACAAGCTGGTGATCGCCACCGGCGCAAGCCCGATTAATCCGCCGATCCCGGGCATGGATCTTGAAAACGTGTTTTTCATGCGTACGCCGGAAGATGCGATTACCCTGCGTGATCTGATCGCTCAGGGCGGCATTGCGCGTGCGGTTGTTGTCGGCGCGGGCTATATCGGCCTGGAAGTTGCGGAAAACCTCAAGGCCAACGGTGTCAAGGCGTTTGTGCTGGATATGGCCAAGCATGTGCTGCCGGGCTTTGATCCGGAGTGCGCCGAATATATCGAAGGCAAGCTGTCCGAGGCCGGCATTCCGGTGGTCACCGGCGTGACGGTCACCGGCATCGAGGGTAAGGACGGCAAGGTTGCCAAGGTGCTCACCAGCAAGAAGGCATACAAGGCAGATCTGGTGGTGATGAGCGCGGGCATCCGTCCCAACACTGCGTTCCTTGCCGATACCGGTATCGAGATGTTCAAGGGCACGATCCTCACCAATGAATTCGGCCAGACGAACGATCCGGATATCTATGCCGCTGGCGACTGCGCGATGGTGCGCAACGCTATCACCGGCAAGCCGGCCTGGTCTCCGATGGGCTCCACCGCCAATATCGCGGGCCGCATCATCGCCCAGAACATGATGGGCAAGGAGATTGGCTATCGCGGCGTGCTGGGTACGGCTGTGTGCCATCTGCCGGGACTGGATGTAGGCCGTACGGGCCTTACCGAAGCGCAGGCGAAGGAAGAGGGCTTTGATCCGATCAGCGTGATCGCGCTGGTGGACGCCAAGGCCCATTACATGCCGGGCGCAGGCACGCTGGCTGTGAAGATGATCGCCGACAAGCAGACCCGCCGCCTGCTGGGTGTGCAGGTGATGGGCACGGGCGCGGTTGACAAGGTGGTTGACGTTGCGGTCGTCGGCATCATGATGAAGGCGACGCTGGAGGATCTGGAGGGTCTGGACTTTGCGTATGCGCCGCCCTTCTCCACGGCGATCCACCCGTTCGCGCATGTGCTCAACGTGCTCAAGAACAAGATGGCGGGCAGCCTGGAAAGCATGACCCCGGCCGAGTATGCCGCGGGCGAAGCCGAGGGATACCGCATTCTGGATGCTTCCCTGAAGCCGACCATCGAGGGTGCGCCGTATATCGATCTGCCGAGCGTCACCGGCCCGATCGACGGCGTGGACAAGGATGAGAAGGTGCTGCTGGTGTGCAACAAGGGTAAGCGCGCTTATCTCGTGCAGAACCGCCTCAAGGCCTTTGGCTACACGAACACGAAGGTGCTCGAGGGCGGCAATCTGTTTACCGACGTGACCGTGGACTAATTGTCCAAACACACATATTCATCAAACGATAGGATAAAGGGAGAAAATTACAATGGCTTGCACGATTAATGCTGCTGAAATCAAGCGCGTCAAGGGCATGGGCTTCCTCAACAACAAGGGAACCGACCTGTTCAACGCCCGCGTCATCACTGTCAATGGCAAGATCACCGCTGATCAGGCGATGGTCATCGCCGAGGCCGCCAAGAAGTACGGCAACGGCGACGTGGAATTCACCACTCGTCTGACCGTCGAGGTTCGCGGCGTCCACTTTGACAATATCCCGGCCTTCCAGGAGTACATTGCTCAGGCTGGTCTGGTCACCGGCGGCACCGGTTCTCTGGTTCGCCCGGTCGTCTCCTGCAAGGGTACCACCTGCCAGTACGGCCTGTACGATACCTTCGCGCTGAGCGAGAAGATTCATGAGCGCTTCTACCTCGGCTATCACACCGTGAAGCTCCCGCACAAGTTCAAGATTGCCTGCGGCGGCTGCCCGAACAACTGCGTGAAGCCGGATATCAACGATCTGGGCATCATCGGTCAGCTCGTTCCGAACGTCGATACCGATTCCTGCAACGGCTGCAAGAAGTGCCAGGTGGCCGTGGCCTGCCCGATGAAGGCTGCGTCCGTGGAGGACGGCGAGATTGAGATCAATGAGGACGTCTGCAACAACTGCGGCCGTTGTGTGGGTACCTGCCCGTTCGATGTCATCGAAGAGGGCACTCCGGGCTTCAAGATCACCATCGGCGGCCGCTGGGGCAAGAAGGTCAACCGCGGCAAGGCTCTGAATAAGATCTTCACCACCGAGGAAGAACTGCTGGATACCGTCGAGAAGGCGATCCTCTTCTTCCGTGAGCAGGGCAAGACCGGCGAGCGCTTTGCCGATACCATCGAGCGCCTGGGCTTTGAATACTGCGAGAAGGAAATCCTGGGCGATGCGATCCTCGCACGCAAGCAGGAGATCCTTGATGCCAAGCTGCATCTGGTTGGCGGCGCGACCTGCTGATTTTTCCCGCATGGGAGTTCCATAACTGCATAAGCACACCCTGTGGCCGTCGCCTGCGTCAGCGGGCTTAACCACCCGCTTGGCGCAGGGGACGGCATTTTGCGGCTGTTTATGATAAATAATTAACGATATCGATAAGAGAGAGAGGAAAAAACGTATGCAGAATCAGAATTCCAGCATCAAGTGGGGCAAAATTTTCGCAATTGTGCTCTGCGTCGTCGTTGGCGTGCTGGCCAACATGAGCACCGATCTGCAGAAGGCGTGGTTCGGCCGCACGGTCATCGGCGGTCCGATGCTTGCGCTGCTGTTCTCCATGATCGTGTGCAATCTGACCCCCTCCATCAGCAAGGACTTCAAGGAAGGAACCACCTACTGCTCCAAGCAGTTCCTCAACTGGGGTATCATCGCCACCGGCGGTACGCTTTCCTTCGCGGCGATCATGGGTACCGGCGTTCGCGCTCTGCCGCTGATTATTTTCAATATTCTGCTCTCCTTCACCGTCGCGATGATCGTGGGTAAGAAGATTGGCGTCTCTGAGAATACCTCCATCCTCGTTGGCGGCGGCACCTGCATCTGTGGCGGCACCGCGATTGCGACCCTCAGCCGCATCATCAAGGCGCACGAGGCAGAGATCGCCTTCGCCATGGCGGCCATCTTCCTGTTTGA
>JAFWXL010000002.1 GCA_017545905.1 Clostridia bacterium
ATGGACGAGGCTGTGAAGTGGTATCGTGCCGCCGCCGAACAGGGCTATGACGTTGCGCAGTATAATCTGGGCCTGAGCTATGAATATGCGACCGGCGTTGCGCAGAGCTACGAAGAGGCTGTAAAGTGGTACATGCTTGCTGCCCAGCAGGGAAATGACGACGCGCAGTATAGAATGGGCTGGTGCTATGAGAAAGGCAATGGCGTGGAGCAGAGCTGGGAGCAGGCGGTGAAATACTATACCGATGCTGCGCAGCAGGGGAATGAAAAGGCCCAGAACAGCATTGCCCTTTGCTATGAATACGGCAGAGGCGTGGATAAGGACATGAACGAGGCTGTGAAGTGGTATCGTGCCGCCGCCGAACAGGGCTATGACGTTGCGCAGTATAATCTGGGCTTGTGCTATGAATATGCCACCGGCGTGGAGCGGGATTATGAGGAAGCTGCGCGCTGGTATCGTCTGGCTATTGCGCAGGGCCATGAGAAAGCGCAGAATCAGCTGAACGGGCTGCAGGAAAAAGGCCTGATCAAATGACGTCCGTCCGGAGAAACCGCCGCAAAATCTGAGGCTATACAGCCGGGATGATATGCGGTGAAGCGCATAATATGCAAAACACAGGGCTTTGCCGCCCTGTGTTTTTGATTGATCGGGAAACTGTGCAGCAAGTCCTGCTGCGGGCGCAGCGCTGCCGAAGGCTGTAAAGCGTTTCGCAAGCGGGAGCCGGCTTGCCCGCCTTAGCTGCCGGGTCTCTTTTCTTATTGTTTCAATCATGCTATAATATGGATCATACACTTTCTTCCGGGAGGCGTCATGAGATGAAGAAGATTCTTGCCCTGCTGCTGTCTGCGGTGATGACCTGCAGCAGCGTCCTTGCTGCGGCGGACGCCCTGAGCAGCACGGATCTGGCGCAGATGTTTGAAAAGGCATGGGCTTATGAAAATGGAAACGGTGTGGAGCAGGACTTCGAGGAAGCTGTGTTCTGGTACCGCGTCGCTGCGGAAGCGGGCTATGCGCCCGCGCAGTGCAATCTGGCCAGATGCTATCTCAGGGGCATAGGCGTTACGCAGAGCGATGAAGAGGCCCGCAAGTGGTATGCCCTCGCGGCACAGCAGGGCGACTACACGGCGGCCGAAGCGCTGGCGCAGCTTGGCAATGCGGAAAAGGCGCAGGACGCCGCTGCGGCGAGCCCGGTACGGCTCTATCTCGGTGTAACCAGTATGAGCGCCTCTGCGCAGGAGCGGGAAGCGGCCTTTGCGCAGCTGCGCGCCATGGCGGAGGGCGGCAATGCCGACGCACAGTTCTACTACGGAAATATCCTCAGAAGCGGAATCGTCGTGGAGCGCAATGATGCCGAAGCCATGCATTGGCACAAAAAGGCTGCGGAGCAGGGCAGCGTGATGGCGCTCAATCAGCTGGGCATGCGCATGCTCTTCGGCAGCGAAGAGGAGCGTGATGAACAGCAGGGTCTGGCATACCTGATTGACGCTGCCGGGCAGAATGATATCACCGCCATGACCTGTCTGGGCCGGTACTACATGGAAGCGGCAGAATACAGCGAAGCAAACCTGCAGGAAGCAGAAAAATGGTATCAGCGCGCTGCCGCGCTGGGCGATGAGCAGGCGCAGGATGCACTGGCCGGGCTGGCGCTTGCGGGCAGCAATTATGCTGCGGCCATGCAGGCTGTCGCATCAGGAAACCATGAATATGCCCTTGGCTTCCTCAGGGACGCTGCTTATAGCGGTCATGTCCCTGCGCAGACAGAGCTTGGCTGGGCCTATTTCTACGGAAACGGCGTGCAGGCCAGCATGGCCTCTGCCATGGAATGCTTTGAGCCGGCGGCCCGGCGCGGCTGGGCAGAAGCTCAGTTCGGCCTTGGCCTGTGCCATTATTACGGCGAAGGCGTGCTCAGGAGCGATGCTTCCGCTGCGCAATGGTTCCAGCGTGCTGCCGAGCAGGGCCACGCTGACGCACAGTACCGGCTGGGTCAGTGCTTTGCGCTGGGCCGCGGCGTGGAGGAGAACCTCACAAATGCCCTCCACTGGTATGGCCTTGCCGCCGAGCAGGGCCATGAAAAGGCGGAGGAGGAGCGCAGCGCCCTGTATCGGAAGCAGGCAGGCGATTCCCCTGCGAATAACCTCTATATCCAGGCAATGATCCTCTGCGATGCGGAAGCTTATGCAGACGCTGTCCCGCTTTTAACGGTTGCCGCTGAAGACGGGCATGTGGATGCTCAGGCTCAGCTTGGCTACTGCTATAGCAAAGGTTTAGGCGTGCAGCAGGATCATGTGGAAGCTGTGAAATGGTATTCCCTTGCCGCCGGGCAAGGCGATGCCACTGCGCAGTATAACCTTGGCGTGTGCTATGAGAATGGCAGAGGCGTGGAGCAGAGCTATGAAGAAGCCGCACAGTGGTATTCCCTTGCTGCCGGACAGGGGATGGTCAATGCGCAGAATAACCTTGGCGTTCTCTATGAGAAGGGCCGCGGCGTGGAGCAGAGCTATGAAGAAGCTGTGAAATGGTATTCGCTTGCTGCCGCTCAGGGTAATACCAATGCCCAGAACAGACTTGCGCTCTGCTATGATTACGGACGGGGTGTGGATGCGGATATGATCGAGGCCGTGAAGTGGTATCGTGCAGCTGCTGAGCAGGGTTCTTCTGTCGCGCAGCATAATCTGGCTGTTTGCTATGCCAACGGCAGAGGCGTTGCGCAGAGCTATGAAGAAGCTGCAAAGTGGTATACGCTCTCTGCACAGCAGGGCTATGCCAACGCGCAGAATATCCTTGGCTGGTACTATGAAAGCGGCAAAGGCGTTGCGCAGAGCTACGAAGAAGCCATAAAGTGGTATACGCTTGCCGCGCAGCAGGGCAATGCCAGCGCGCAGAATAACCTTGCTGTGTGCTATTCCAATGGCTACGGCGTGGAGCAGAACTACGAAGAAGCTGCAAAATGGTACATGCTTGCTGCGCAGCAGGGCAATGCCGACGCGCAGTATGGCCTTGGCGTATGCTATGCCAACGGCAGAGGCGTGGAGCAGAACTACGAAGAAGCCGTGAAGTGGTATACGCTTGCAGCGGAGCAAGGAGATTCGAGCGCGCAGAATAACCTTGGCTGGTGCTATAAGCATGGCAACGGCATCGGGCAGAACTACGAAGAGGCCATAAAGTGGTATATGCTGGCGGCGGAGCAGGGCAATGCCAATTCGCAGTATAATCTGGGCCTGAGCTACGAATATGCCGACGGCGTGGAGCGGGATTATGAGGAAGCTGCGCGCTGGTACCGTCTGGCTGCCGCGCAGGGCTATGAGAAAGCGCAGAAACAGCTGAACGGACTGCAGGAAAGAGGCCTGATCAACTGATGAAAAAACACAGGGCTTTGCTGCCCTGTGTTTTTATGTAATAGGAAATCACGCGAAAAACCTTGCTGCGAGCACTGAATGACTTCATATTGCAAAGCTGTTTGGAAGAGGAAGAGGCTGCTTTTTTATTGATCTGCGGATGCCGGGCAATGGAATGGAAACCCATCAAAATGGATTCGGCGGCAGCATGGCGCGCCCGACGGCTGCCGTTATTCGCTCAGCGCCTGGAGAAGCGCCTCGTGGATGCGCTCCATTTTCGTGGGGTCGTTGTCGTATGATTCAAAGCTGGTGAAGACCTCGGCGACCAGCGCGTCGTGCGCCGCCGGGTTCTGCTCCCTCAGCGCGCGCAGCAGACAGGCCTCCTGCGCGCCCATGCGCTCGGCCTCAAGACGCATGCTCGGCCACGGGCCGCCGACGCCGGGATAGACGATGAATGCGTCGCCGCAGGGGAAATTCGTGCCGATGCCGGTCCAGTTGCGCGCGCTGGTCGCCTTAAAGGGATCGGGCACGCCGCCGAACTGGTTGTAGCCCCAGTGCAGATAACCGCCGAAGCGGCAGGCCGCGCAGCCCCAGAAGAGCAGACGGCCGTTCAGCAGCGGCGAATCGAGGAAACGATTGAGCCATCTTCCCTCCGGCGCGCAGCAGACGTAGGTCCATACCTCGTCGCCCATGGCGATTGCCTCGTCAAAGGCGGTCTTGCTGTGCTGATAGCTGTCGGTGATGGGCACCATGATATCCACGCCGCCGCGCATCGTCAGGGTCTTGACCGCCTCGATGATGCGCACGCCCGGCAGATACCGGCGCACGATATTCGCCGCTGTAAGGAACTGCACGCGCCGCGCGGTGAGGTCGGCTTCGGTTTTGTAGTGTACGTCCGGCTCGTCCATGACGTGAAAGAGCACGCGATCCTGCCAGCCGTGGCGCTTCAGGAAATCGGCAAACGCCTGCATCTCGCTGCTAAGGAGCGCATAGCCCTCCTGCGAATCGACGGAAATCTCCGGGTTGGCAGAGCACTTGAAATCCGCGGTATACATGTCCTGCGTGCCGTCCGGCCTGTAGCCGCGGCAGATGATGCCGCCGGTTTCAAAGGTGTCAAAGCCCTCCTCAAAGAAGATCCGGATGATCGGCGCCATGTCCTCAAAGTCAAAATGATAGGGCTTTTGTACCCGGCGCTCGCTCAGATCCTCGTGCAGCCAGAGCAGAAATACCTTCTGATGGACGCTGCGCATGGAGCGCGCATAGGCGCGCACGATGTCTTCGAAGGCTTTGGTGCCGATCTTCACACCGTGCACCTGCTCCATCGCGCGCACAGAGAACCAGTTGGTCGTCTCAAAGAGATCCTCGTCGAAAGCGACAGGATAGACCTCGTATTCCAGTGTGCACAGGCAGGTCTGGTCGCCTGCGCTGATGCGGATTGTCAGCATGTGCGTGCCGGACGGCGTGCCCGGCTGCGGGGCAAGGGTCAGATAGGCCGCGCAGCGCCCGTCCTGTACAGGGATATGCTGCCCGTCCGCGGGGCGCAGACAGTCGTAGACCCGGAACGGCGCTTTGCGCACGGCATAGTCCGGGCGGGCGTCGGGCAGGATGACCATTGCGCCGCCCTGATCCACGCCGTTGCCCGTGTTGTATTCCACGGGAACGGGAATCATCTCGTACAGCTGCACGTCAAAGCCTCCGCCCAGCACATCGATCTGCGCAAGGGAGGCGGCGCAGCTGAAGAGAAGCTGAACGCCAGCCTTGCCGTTGCGTGCGGAGACGGCGCGAAGGCGCTCCGGCATGACGCCCAGCGGCGTATCGGGAAAGAGAAACACTTGCTGCGTGGTGATGACGCCGGTCATAATTATTCCTCCGGATCGGTCAGTCGGTTGTCAGTCGGATCATGGAATTGGTCTGCTCGCGGGTGATCGCACCGGCGTCCGCGCCCAGAAGAAGCCGTGAATCAGACATGTGAAGACCTCGCTTGCTGTCAGCGGAAAACCTGATAGGGGATATTCTGCGCGTCGAAGATCTGCGTGAAGAACTTCGGTGAGGGCGCTTCGTCAAAGCCGGGCGCATACTGCATGGAAACCATCTCATACTTGGCGCCGGCGGCGCGCTGATAGGGCAGTATATCCACGCGCACGAGCGAGGCGGCGTCTTTGACCAGCGAAGCGACGGTTTCAAAGTGCGCTGGATTGTCATTGACACCCGGGATGACCGGCATGCGCAGGATAAACGGCGTATCGCCTGCGCACAGCATGCGCGCGTGGCGCGCGATGGGCGCCTGATCCACGCCGGTATACGCCCTGTGCATCGCGGGATCGGATATCTTCCAGTCCATCATCACCAGATCAAAGCGCGCCATGGCGTCCTCAAAGACGTCGTCCGGCGCAAAGCCGCTGGTTTCGACGGCGGTATGCACGCCGCGCAGATGGCAGAGGACCTCCCGGACAAAGGGCCACTGCATCAGCGGCTCGCCGCCGGAAAACGTGACGCCGCCGCCGCTGAGCGCGTAGACGTCTGCATCCTTCTGAAGGCGCGCAGCCAGCTCTGCGGCCTGCCAGCGCTCGCCCGCAATTCTGCGCAGGCCGGCGCGGCAGGCGCTCACGCATGCGCCGCATGCGTCGCAGTGATCCGGGTGGGGACAGACCGCCGCGCATGCGCCGCACTGCCTGCATGCGGCGCGGCTGACCATCAGCTGCGGCCGGGCTGCGAGCCCCTCGGGATTGTGGCACCAGCGGCAGCGCAGCGGACAGCCCTTGAGAAATACCGTCGTGCGGATGCCCGGACCGTCAAAGACGGCAAATTCTTTGATGTCAAAGACTGTGCCGGTCATAGATTCAGCTCCGCGCGCCGGATGATGTGATCCTGATAGCACCTGTCCAGCTCGACAAAATAACCGCTCCAGCCCCACACGCGCACGATCAGGTTGCGGTAGTTTTCCGGGTGCGCCTGCGCGTCGAGCAGGCGGTCGCGGTTGACGGTATTGAGCTGCAGCTGATGTCCGCCGCGCAGGATGAACAGGCGAACCAGCTGCGCGACCTTGGTGATGGATTCGTCCTGCGTAAACACGCTTTCGGAAAATTCGATCGTCAGCGGCCCGCCGTTGATCACCCGGCTGAGGTTGGGCTTGGTGAAGGACTTGATCAGCGATACCGGGCCGCTCAGGCGGATATTGAGGGAGGGCGCGTAATTGGCGGGCAGCGGCGTGCCCAGCTCGCGTCCGTCTGCGGTGGCGCCCAGCTCGTTGGCGTGGAAAATGTAGTACATCGCAGAGCCCGTGCCGGCGCGCACGATACCGCCGCGCTCATTGGTAAGGCCCTTGACCGCATCGGCAAAGGTATCCAGCAGCCAGACGGCGTATTTGTCCGCTGCGTCATCGTCATTGCCCATTTTCGGCGCGTTCTTCAGGCGGTGCTGCAGCGATGCATATCCCTCAAAGTTTGCATCCATGGCGGCAAGCAGCGTTCCGGGCGGCACGCCTTCGCCAAAGACAATCTGCTCGACGGTGGCGAGCATGTCCGCCGCGGCAGCCAGACCGGTGCCGTGCAGGCCCCAGTTGTTATAGGTGCAGCCCAGCGAGATATCGCGCGCGTTTTCCACGCATCCGTCAAAGAAGAGGGACAGATACGGCGAGGGAATGACGTACAGATTCCTGCGCTCGGACAGCGTCCGGCGCACATTTTCAAAGATGGAACGGCGGATATGATCCTTGAGCGTGTCCATGCCCGTGCAGCCGGTCAGCTTCTCCCACAGCACCCTGTCCACGACATTGGCAAAGGGCAGCGCGCCGATGTTGGGGATTTCCATGCCGCGCCCGGGGATGATGAATTCCCAGCAGGCGGCCATCGCATAATTGTGCGCGTCCGCTTCGCTGTAGCCCAGCGCCATCAGGCCGGGGATGGCGACGTCGTCGTTTTCATACTGCGGGAAGCCGAGGCCGAGCTTTGTCAGCTGCGTGCCCAGTTTAAACACGGAAAGCGGCGTGTCTTTGCTCACGCGCAGGTTGATCTTCGGGTCGATGAGCCGCATGTCGGCGCAGGCCTTCAGACACATTTCGGAGAGCAGGTTGTAGCCGTCCTCCCCGTCCGGGGTCATGCCGCCCAGCACGATGCTCTGGCCGTTGTCGCCCTGTTGCATGCCGGGATAGAGATCGCTGTCGCGGTTGCAGCACAGGAAGAAGGCGCACAGCAGCTCAAAGGCCTCGTCCTGCGTGAGGCGGCCTGCGTCCAGGTCGGCCCTGAGATAGGGCATCATGTACTGATCGAAGCGGCCGAGCGTGTTGTGGTAATCTCCTTCGCACCACATGGCAAAGTGCAGGATGCGCAGCGACTGCAGCGCCTCGCGGAAGGTGCGCGCGCTATGGGCGGGCACATGCGCAAGAACGTCTGCCAGCGCGTCATATCCGGCTGCACGTGCTGCCGCTTCATAGCGGGCGGTGAGCGCGAGCACGGCGTCGATGGACATGCGCATGGCGGCGTGCTCCTCATTTTCGCCAAGCGTGCTGCGGACGGCCAGCAGGCCGGAGGCGATCACCCTGCCGTAATCCGGCGAGAGATTGCTCACATTGCCCAGCTCGTGGATAAAATGGGAAGAACGGACAGCGGCCCACTCTTCGTCGGAAAACAGGAAGGGCAGATTGGGCAGCGTTCTGGTGAAGGCGATGAGTTCATCCTCGAACAGATACGGCGTTTCCAGATCAAGGGCGAGCTTGAGGCGCAGCGCGCTGCGCGTCACATCGCTCAGCGATGCATCACGGTAGGGCAGGGGCATATCGCCGGGGATGCTTCGCCTGGCCGCATGATGACGGCGGTCCCACTGCATCTGTCTGAGCGCATGGATTCGGGCGGTCATGATCTATCGCTCCTTTCATATCCGGAGGGAACGTTGCATATGATTCATACCCTATTATACGATAAAACGCAGGGCAGGAAAAGACGCTGCATGCTGATTCTGCGCACAAATCGAATGCAGAGGTTGGCAAGGCGGATTGATTATGATAAAATAAGGCATTGCAGAATGTACAGACCACTGCGCGGAACGCAGGGAGGAATATGCCATGAAAAAGAGAATTTGCCTGCTGCTTGTGCTGCTGCTCACGGCGCTTGCCGCTGCGGCGCTTGCCGCCTGTCCCACAGAAGAGGCGCACCGCTACGGCCCGTGGAAGACGAAGACGAGCGCGACCTGCACGCGCAGGGAGCATCAGTTCAGATACTGCCAGAAATGCGACCACTGGGAACAGCGCTACAACCAGAAGCTGCCCCATACGCCGGGCGAGATGACGGTGATCAAGGCGCCGACCTGCGCGGAAAAGGGCAGGCAGGAGAGCGTGTGCCAGGTGTGCGGCCAGCGAGTCGTTTACAATATGGACAGGCTTGCGCACAACGACGGCGAAATGCAGGTGGTCAAAGCGCCGGCCTGCACGGTGAGCGGTACGGGCACATATACCTGTGCGGACTGCGGCCGCGTGCGCAGGGAAACCATCGCCAGGCTGGGCCATGACTGGGGCGAAGCGCGCGTGGTGAAGGCGCCGACCTGCACGCAGGACGGAACAAGCGAAACCGCCTGCCTGCGCTGCGGCGCTGTGCAGAAGACGAAGATCGCCAAAACCGGGCACAGCTGGGCGGACGAGCGCGTGGTGAAGGCGCCGACCTGCATGGCTGCGGGCGAGGGCGAGATTGCCTGCACGGCCTGTACGGCGGTCAAAAAGACGAAGATCGCCAGGATTGACCATGACTTTGGCGAATGGAAGGTCATCAGCGAGCCGCAGGGCAAGCGCATGGGCGTGCGCGAGAGCGCATGCAGCATGTGCGGCAAAACGAAGCAGAGCCGCTTCTATCCGGAGGGCACGCTCTACGAGGGCATGCCGGCCTGCCAGGAGGTGATCGCCCTTCAGGAGAAGCTGCGTGATCTGCAGTATTACAAGGGTTCCATCCGCTCCGGCCAGTTTGGCGAGCTGACCACGGCGTCGGTCGCCCGCTTCCAGAACGACGCAGGGCTGGAGCCTACCGGCATTGCGGACCCTGCGACGCTTGAGGCGCTGGAGGCCGCATGGAAAAAGGCGGCTGCATCCGGCGCGCAGACGCTGGACGCTGGCGACATGGAAAACGCAGTGCCGGCACAGACGCTGTGATGATGACACAAGCAGGAAGATTGTGAAAGGGTGCTTGAATATGACGAAGAAAATTCTGCGCACGATTCTGGGTATTCTTCTGGTATACGGCGCCGTCGCCTTTGCCATCAAGGCGTCCATCGGCGTTTTGCCGGTGGATGCGGCGATTACCTCGATTGCCACGCTGATCGGCATGAAGGTCGGCACATTTTCCATGCTCTTCCACGGCAGCTTCTTTCTGGGGCAGATTGCCATGGAGCGCAGCAATTTCAGGAAGACGGAGTTTCTGCAGCTGCTCTATATCACGCTGGGCGGCTCGGTGCTCAATTTCTTCCTCTATACCGTGCTCAAGGACGTTACATTTACGTTCTATCCGCTGCGCCTGATCGTGTGCGTGCTCTCGTTTGTGGTCAGCTCGTTCGGCTGCACGCTGGTGCTGGAGACACATCTGATGCGCACACCCATGGAGGGCTGCATCCAGATGATCGCCGATCGGATCGGCACGACGATGGGCAAGCTGCGCCAGAAGATCGACGTTGTGCTGGTCATCATCAGTGTGCTGATCAGCCTCGTTTTCGGCGTGGAATGGACGCTGCGCGAGGGCACGATCATCGCGGCGCTGATCTTCGGACCGCTGTTTGACTTCTGGAAGAAGACCGTGTTCTCCGGAAAGAAATAAATCAGAAAACCATGACAGAGCTTCCCTGCGGCATGAGGCTGACGGGAGGCTTTTGTTATGTAAATCTTTTTGAAAAGTATCGGCCTCGTATGCAAAGCTTAAAGATTTACGGCAGTTTGTCGGTGATGCCGCCGGCAGCATGCCGGTTTGTTATGCAGTTTTTGCCGGAGAGCCGCCTTTCATCAGGGTATGAAAAAGCGACGGACTAAATGTCCGACAAATATGGAGGACACATGAAAAGTGAGTGCTCTGTTCACTTTTTGCAGAGATCTCCGACATGCGTCAAGAATAATTTTTGTTGAAACAGGTGAAAAACTATTTACAAATTTGCATAAATCAGGTAAACTGATACCAGTTGAAAATCTCGCTGGACGGTAAAGAGAGCGAGATTGTCCTATCAATAAAAAGGAGGCAACTATTCATGAAGAAACTCGTTACCCTGCTTCTGGCGCTGGTGATGGCGCTGTCTCTGACCAGCATGGCGTTTGCTGATGACGTCACCCTCGACGTGATCATCGCGCAGTACGGCCCGAACACCAACAACTGGTTCCTGGGCGACGGCATGGACGGCTCCAACTTCGTCAAGAAGTTTGAAGAGGCCAACCCGGGCGTCAAGCTGAACCTGGAAGTCGTTTCCTGGAACGACATCTACACCGTCGTGTCCACCCGCATTTCCAACAACAATGCGCCGGACATCCTGAACATTGACACCTTCGCTGACTATGCCAACGAAGGCCTGCTCCTCCCGGTCAAGGATTACTGCCCGGAAGAGCTGTTCAATGACTTCTTCCCGTCCTTCATCGATCAGTCCGTGATCGACGGTACCGTCTGGGCCGTGCCGGATCTGGCTTCCGCCCGCGCTCTGTACTACAATATCGATATGTTCGAAGAGGTTGGCATCGAAGTGCCCACCACCTGGGCTGAACTCGAGGATGCCTGCCAGGCGATCGTCGACTTCTACGGCGGCGAAGTGTATCCGTGGGGCATCGATATGACCACCGACGAAGGCCAGGCTGCGTTCGCTTACTATGCCTGGGGCAACGGCGGCGGCTTCACCGACGCTGAGGGCAACTGGACCGTGAACTCCGACGCCAACGTTGAGGCTGTCGAGTACGCCATCGGCCTGTACAACAAGGGCTACACCAACCCGAACCCGGCCACCCAGACCCGTTATGACCTGCAGGATATGTTCGGCGCCGGCAAGCTGGCCATGGTTATCGCTCCGAACTCCCTGCCGA
>JAFWXL010000097.1 GCA_017545905.1 Clostridia bacterium
CGCGCGATGAAGAAGTGCCTGCAGAGCTCCATGCGTGCTGGCGCGAAGGGAATCAAGACCTCCGTTTCCGGTCGTCTGGGCGGCGCGGATATCGCGCGCTCTGAGGGCTACCACGAGGGTTCCATCCCGCTGCAGACCCTGCGTGCCGACATTGACTACGGCTTCGCCGAGGCGAAGACCGCTTATGGCCGCATCGGCGTGAAGGTCTGGATCTACAAGGGCCAGGTTCTGCCGACTGCGAAGAAGGCTCCGGCCAAGACCGAAGGAGGCAAGTAAACCATGTTGATGCCCAAGAGAGTGAAGCGTCGTCGCGTCTTCCGCGGCCGCATGAAGGGCAAGGCCCATCGCGGCAACTTCCTGGCGTACGGCGATTTCGGCATTGCTGCCACTGAGCCGGCCTGGGTTACCGCCCGCCAGATTGAGGCCGCCCGTATTGCCCTGACCCGTTACACCAAGCGTGGCGGTCAGGTTTGGATCAAGATTTTCCCGGACAAGCCGATCACTGAGAAGCCGGCTGAGACCCGAATGGGTTCCGGTAAGGGCTCCCCGGAGTACTGGGTAGCCGTCGTCAAGCCGGGCCGCGTGCTCTTCGAGGTGAAGGGCATTCCGGAGGCTGACGCCCGCGAGGGTCTGCGTCTGGCGCAGCACAAGCTGCCGCTGAAGACCAAGATCATCGCCCGTGAGAAGACCAGCGAAGGTGGTGAAGCGTAATGAAGAAGAATCAGTTCAGCGAGATGTCCGCTGCCGAGCTCAACGAAAAGGTTGTGGAGCTGAAGAAGGAGCTCTTCAACCTGCGCTTCCAGCTGGCGACCGGCCAGCTGCAGGACACGACCGCGATTCAGAACACCAAGCGTGAGATCGCCCGTGCCAAGACCGCGCTGCGCGCCCTCGAGCTGAAGGCTCAGGCGTAACCTGAAAGGAGACAAACCATGTCTGAAGTTAGAGGAATGCGCAAGACCCGCGTTGGCGTTGTCGTCAGCGACAAGATGGACAAGACCATCACCATCGCGGTCAAGTATCGCGTTCGCCATCCGCTGTATGGCAAGATCATGAACCGTACCACGAAGATCAAGGCCCATGACGAGAAGAACGAGTGTGGCATTGGCGACACCGTGCGCGTCATGGAGACCCGTCCGCTTAGCCGCGACAAGCGCTGGCGCCTGGTCGAGATCATCGAGAAGGCGAAGTAAGCCCTGTCGGATAAGGAGGAAAAAACTCAATGATTCAGCCGCAAACGCGTCTTAAGGTCGCCGACAATACCGGCGCCAAGGAAATTATGTGCTTCCGCGTTCTGGGCGGTTCCTTCCGCCAGAGCGCTTCGGTCGGCGATATCATCATGGCTTCTGTCAAGAGCGCAACGCCCGGCGGCGTTGTGAAGAAGGGCGACGTCGTGAAGGCCGTTATCGTCCGTGTGCACAAGACCTACCGTCGTAAGGACGGTTCCTACATCCGTTTTGATGACAACGCTGCCGTTATCATCAACAACGACAAGCAGCCGAAGGGTACCCGTATCTTTGGACCGGTCGCCCGCGAGCTGCGCGAGCACGACTTCATGAAGATCGTGTCTCTGGCCCCCGAAGTTCTGTAAGGAGGTGGCGAAGAATATGCAGATCCGTTCCAAGGACACGGTGGTCGTGATCACCGGCAAGGACAAGGGCAAGGAAGGCAAGGTTCTTGAAGCCTTCCCGAAGACTGGTAAGGTTGTCGTCGAAGGCGTCGCCATTGCCACCAAGCATCAGAAGCCGCGCCAGGCTGGCGTGCCGGGCGGCATCATCAAGAAGGAAGCTGCGATCGACGCGTCCAACGTCATGCTCGTCTGCCCGAAGTGCAAGAAGGGCGTTCGCGTTGGCATGAACGTGCTCGAGAACGGCACCAAGGTCCGCGTGTGCAAGAAGTGCGGCGCGACCATCGAAGCGTAATAGCAGGAGGAATTGAGAAATGGAAGCGCGTCTTTATGATAAGTACGTGACCGAAGTCGTTCCTGCCCTGCAGCAGAAGTTCGGTTACAAGAATGTGAACCAGATCCCGAAGGTTGACAAGATCGTCATCAACATGGGTCTGGGCAATTGCAAGGACAACCCGAAGGCGCTGGAAGCTGCCGTGAAGGAGCTCGAGGCTATCGCCGGCCAGAAGGCCTTGGTGACCAAGGCCAAGAAGTCCATCGCGAACTTCAAGCTGCGCGAGGGCATGAACGTCGGCGCTAAGGTGACCCTCCGTGGCGAGCGTATGTATGAGTTTATGGATAAGCTCATGAACATCGCTCTCCCGCGCGTCCGTGACTTCCACGGCGTTTCCGCGAAGGCCTTCGACGGCCGCGGCAACTATGCGCTGGGCATCCGTGAGCAGCTC
>JAFWXL010000098.1 GCA_017545905.1 Clostridia bacterium
CCATCGACCTGCCGGGTATGAACCGGACGCTCTAGCCAGCTGAGCTATTGAGCCATGATGTGGTTGCGGGAGGAGGATTTGAACCTCCGACCTTCGGGTTATGAGCCCGACGAGCTGCCAGACTGCTCCATCCCGCGATGTCTAGCGTCGTTCTGACGACATGGACTATTATATCGCACATCCCTCATTCTGTCAATACATTTCCTTAAACTTTTTCTTCAAAAATCCATCCATGTTTCCATGCGCAGAAAGCGTCATCGATTCCATGTTAAAAACACGCATCGCCGCCTCCAGAATCGCCACGCCGCTGGGAATGATGTCCGCACGATGCGGCATCAGGCCCACAATCTGCCGCCTGTCTGCCATGGACAGCCTCGCCAGCTTGCGCCCCCATGCGCATACGTCCTCTCTGCTGATGCGCATGCCCTCGCAGCCGTCCGGATCAAACAGCGGCACGCCGCGGTGCATCGCGCCGATGGTGGTCATCGTGCCGCCCACGCCGACCCAGTTTTGCGCACTTTCCAGTGCAAGCAGATCCTTTGCTCCCCCGCAGATCTGCTGCATGCAGCGCTCCACCGTCGCCTCATAGCGATCACGCGAGGTGATCGGCATCTGCGCGTTCATGCGCACAGCGCCCATCTGCAGGCTTACCGCGCCCAGCACGGCGTCATCTCTGCCGATCGTGAATTCCGTGGAACCGCCGCCGATGTCAATCACGCCGCAGCGTCCGCCGCTGCTCGCACCGATATAGGAAAGCACAGCCTCCTGTTCGCCTGAAATAATCCCGATATGCGTTCCGCTGGCCTGCTCAGCCATACGGGTAAATTCATCGCCGTTGGACGCATCGCGAACAGCGCTCGTGGCAAAAACAAAAATCTCCTGTGCACCGTCTTTGCGCGCAAGCACAGCAAGCTCCGCAACGGCTTCCACAGAAGATTTGATGCTCTGCACAGTCAGCGCCCCGTCCACAAGCCCTGCAAACAGACGCGTGCCCCTGCGCTCACGGCGAAACACACACAGCCTTCCTTCCGACCACTGGGCAATCAGCAGGCGGATCGCATTGGATCCGATTCCAATACAAGCAAGGCGCATAGCGTTTCCTCCATCTTGTTATGTAAATCCTGTCACTACATGCCGGACGGCCCCTTTAAAGCGCTGCGCTTTGCATGCCGCCGGCGATTATGAAATTCACTCCTGACCGTACACGGCAAACGGCTGAGCGGCCTTGAGTTCTTCGAGATTGCTGACCTCGTAGATGATCTCGCCATACCAGCAGTAGCCATATTCACGGCGGGCCGTACGCTCAATGAAATCCTGCGTATTGATCTCCGCCAGTTCCGTCGTCAGGCGGTTATGCTCGCTCTGCGCATCATAATACGCCTGCGCCGCCAGTTCAAGCTGTTCCTGCTGCCGCTCAAGGCTCACAGCCTTTGCCGGAAAGCGGGAAAGCATCACAAGCGCCGCCAGTCCGAGGCAAACAGACAGAATCCGGAACGGCCGGACCCTCCCCCTCTTTTTCTCCATGTCTGTCCTCCCCGATTGAAAAGTGTATAGCATGTCTATGATTCGTTTCTTTTTTTCATTTTCCTGCATCTACGCGCCATTTTTTGCCTGTTTTTTCACTTTTTTTGACAAACTCAGACATTTCCTTCTCAAAAACCGAACATTCATTCCGATTATCACACTGTAGAGCGCCCATCCGGCAGCTGCGCCCAGAAACACATGCAGCCTGAACGAGCTGCAGCCATGCCGCAGCCCAGCGCCTGTGATGCATGCCGCTGCCGCAGCGCCCAGCAGCAGGTCTGCTGCAGCCGTCATCAGAAACCCCCGGCGCAGCACGCCAAGCAAGTCATTCGCCATGCCGATACAGATTCCGCAGAGCAGCGCAGCGGCAAACATTCGCCCTTGCTGCGCAACTGTCATCGTTTTTTGGGCGCAAACAGACCGCGCCTTCCTTTATGCCGGACCGGCCCATTGTATTCAATGCCCGTGATCTCTCCCGTCACATCCAGCATACCCTCCTGCAGATTCAGCTGCCCGATGTGCATGCCCTCGCCCAGCAGCGCCACCTCGCCTTCGCTTGTCTCCAGTACAATTTCCCGCTCATTAAAGCAGCATACGGCGCTTACACCTGAAAGCCGCGCGCGCGAGCGCCCCTCAAGCGTGAGCACATGTGCGCCTGCGGTTGCCGGATTCACATTATGTTCCATGTCCATCGCCTCCGCATCAACCTATGCCGGAAACAACATAAAAAGACCGGCACATCATGCCGGTCTTATAACAATCCGTTTACTGATCTGCAAAGAGCGCTGCGAGTTCTCCGCTGCCCGCGCTTCTGAGTTCATCCAGCCACGCCGCGTAGCTTTCGTCGGTGAGCTCCACCTCGCCCGTCGCAAAGCGCGCGATGCCCTCGTCCACCAGCCTGCCGATCACAAGCGCCAGCTCATTGGCCCGCGCCTGATCCGCCGTGTTCAGGCAGTAGGCCTGCGTCACCCGCTCGCTGACCGCGCGGACCTTTTCGCTCGATGCAAACACATGGTGGTCCAGCTCGCTGTCCACCCTGTGAACGAAATCTGCCGGATACAGGCCCGGCATCGCCACGCCGGTATACATGAGCACTTCGCTGCGCAGCTTGCTGATATCGCGGTTGCCGTCAAGCGCGAATGCCCACAGCCCTTCGTCATTGATCGTATAATCCTCGCCCTCAATGCCCGCGTAGCCCAGCAGCGCGCCTTCCTCACTGTAGAGCGCATCCACCCATGCAAGCGCCTTTTCCACCTCCTGGCAGCGGCTGGTCACGGCAAAGCAGCCCGTCCAGACCGCGCCCAGCAGATCACGCCAGCGCACGGCGCCGTCCGGCCCCGCGAGCAGAAGCGGCTCATAATCCATGACGGCCTTGGCATTCAGATGCGTATACGGCGTGACAGAGAGCAGCATGCCGGCAGTTTCCGGGATCTCCTCATCCGCCGCGCTGAGCAGCGCCGTGGCATGCACGCGGGTGAATGCGTCCTGCGGCAGCACGCCGCTGTCGTGCCACTGGCGAAGCAGCGCAATGAATGCGCGATATTCCGGCAGCTCCGGCGCAAAGACAATCTTTCCATCCGCGCCGCGCGCAAGGTGATAGTCATCCGCGACAATACCGAAATACGGCAGCAGCCACCGCATTTCATACCCGCCGATGAGTTCCGCGCCGGTTTCGTCATGCTTTCCGTTGCCGTTGAGATCAGCGCCGGACATCGCCAGCAGCGCCTGCGTCAGCTCGTCCAGATTCTGCGGCATGTCCATGCCCAGCTTCTCCAGCCAGGCGCAGTTGATCCACATCGTCGCCTGACGCTCTTTCTCATTGATCAGCGGCAGGGACGCAATACGCCCATCCTCCAGCGCGATCACATCGCGCCACTCGGGATGCGCCGCAAGCAGCGCACTGAGATTGGGCATGTGCGCATCGATAAGCGCGGACAGATCAATGATTGCGCCGCTGTCAAGAAGCGCAATTTCCTGCGCACGCGTCAGATCCGCCTTGAACAGCACATCCGTCTGGATGTCGCCGCGCATCATCTGATCGAGCATCGACGTATACTCGTCCTGCTGCGCAATGCCGACGGGCTCCACCGCGATCCCGGTGAGCGCCTCCATGCGCGCAAAGAACTTGTTTCCCGCCCAGACGCGTTCAATCGTTTCGGTCTCAAGACCCGTTACCGTGATCGCCTGCGCGCCAAGGGCCGACAGGCAGCACATGCAAAAAAGCAGAATCGCCGCAATCTTCTTCTTCATCACCGGAGCCTCCGTACAATGCTTATTGCGGATATTATACCATATCCTGCCGCCGGAAAAAAGAGTGATTGCCGAACAGTCAGGAAAGACTATTCCCGACTTGTGCGTCATACGTTCTCTCAGCCTCGGGAAGGGAGGAATACCGCATGTTCCACCAGCTGCTGCCCGCATGGCGGGGCAGGCGCGTGCTGCTCGCCGGCGGCGATGACGCCATGACCGCCGCCATGCATGCATTTCTTGATGAGATCGGCGCGCGCCCATTGCGCATCCTGCCGACCTGCAGCGCAGAGGCGCTCTGCCGCACGCTGCAGACAGGGCGCGGCGCAGTGCTGATTGTGCCGGAGCTGAATGCCCTGGCAAGCCTGCAGCCGAGCAGGCAGCTTCCCGCGCTCAACGCGCTGATCTGCGAGGCGCGCGAAGCCGGCACGCCGCTGATGATGCTTCTTGCCAGAGGCAGCGATGCTCAGGCGCTTTCACGGCTCATGCATTACGCAGACGAATGCTCGCGCGCAGCGCACGGCGGCGCCGTCAGCATCCAGATCATCCGGCATGAAGGCATGCCTGCACGTGAGGCCTGCATCGGCGCACTTGCGCTCGGCGCGCGCTATCTGATGGGCGATCTCGCCTTGACCGGCATCCTTGCACTGAAAAAGCCGGCGGACTAAACTCCGCCGGCTTTGCCGTTCAGGCACGCCTGAGCAGCTTCCTGCCCATGGCGTTTATCATGTCTTTTTCCTGCCTGTTCATGGCAAGCAGGTACACGCTCGCGCAGTACACCGCGCTGTAGGGAAGGGCAAAGAGCAGCACGCCTCCATAGCCCGAAAACACATGCAGCTTCACAGCCAGCAGCGCCAGCAGCACCGGCGGAATGAACGCAGGCGCAATGCTCAGAATGCTCTTCCAGAAATACGCCATATCCAGCCCGATGTGCCTGTGATAGTACCAGTTCATCACAAAGCCGTTGCACACGATCATGGAAATCGCCGTGCCCAGCGCGCAGCCCAGGCCGCCCCACTTCATGCCCAGCGGAATGGAGATGGCCACATTGCCAAGCGCCATGAAGAAATACACCTTGGAGCGGAACTGATGTTTGTTCTTGGCGCGCTGGATCTCGATGCCCAGATTCTGGATCAGCGGCACGGTCACCGGCGCCATCAGCAGCAGCGCAATGGGGTATGCGCCCTCGTACTCGCCGCCGCCCCATGCCTCGATAAACGGTTCTCCCACGAAAACAAAACCTGTGAGCACCAGCATGAGGAGCATAAACTGGATGCGTCCCACGCGGGTAAAGAGCTTTGTGAGCGCATCGTCGCTCTCGCCCCGGGCAACAATCCTGTTGATCTGCGGCACAAACACGCCGGAAATGGACGTGGAGATCGTCATGTAGTAGCGGTGCAGCTGGCTGCCCACGCCGTAGACCGCCGTCGCCGCCGTGCCGGAGACGATGCCCAGAATCGTCGTATCGACCGTCCAGTTGATCTGGTCGATGATCATATTCAGGAAGATGAAGAACGAGAAACCGCCCATCTCTCTGAGCAGCCTGAAGTCAAACCCGCCGAAGGTCAGACGCATGTTCAGCTTCTTAAAGCAGTAATACGCACTCGATACATCCGTCACCACGCTGAGCACCAGCGTCACCACCACCAGCGACACGCTGCCAAGGCCCATCAGCAGCAGCGGCAGCATCACGATCGGATTGAGAATTGTGCGGATCATGCTGACAATACGCTGAAAAAAGAAGCGCTCCTTCGCCGTGATATAGCTGGTGAACACGCTGCACGGGAACGAGACGGCAATATTCACCACCAGCAGCGCCATCAGCACGCGCGCGGTCTCCACCTCCGCAGGCGTCAGCTTGGCCGCGAAGATGTTGTGCACATTCGCCACCAGTACGCCGCCGACCGCAAGACTCAGCACGCCGATAACCAGGAAAATGCCCATGAACATGCCGTTGATCTTTGCCACGCCGCGCT
Organism: Clostridia bacterium; assembly: GCA_017545905.1. GTDB lineage: Bacteria > Bacillota > Clostridia > Christensenellales > Aristaeellaceae > Ventricola. The sequence continues at coordinate 5,748 of JAFWXL010000098.1, forward strand.
CGCCGTCGCTCGCTTCGTATCGGGCATAGTAGCGCACATACGCGCTGCCCAGACCAAAGCTCATCAGGCTCAGGTTGGAGATGAAGCCGTTGACCAGCGTATACAGGCCGTACTCGCTCTGGCCGAGCAGACGCAGCATCACCGGGGTATAGACAAGGGATATCAGCGTGGAGAGCACAGTCTGTCCGTAGCTCAGCAGCACGCCCGCTTTCTTTTGATCCATAATATCTCCTTCATAGGAAATCCAATTGCACATAATTACACATATACACTATACCGCCATCCCCTGCTTTTTTCAAGAGACAATCATCCGCCTTTTCATTGCACACAATTCGTGCTATAATTCAATCATCTCTTCATACCAAAGGAGCATTGGTAATGATCGACAAATCAGCGCTTGACGCACACCTGAATCACTGGGCAAAGAAGAACAACCTCGCCGGCGTATCCGCTTATATCGCAGGCCCCGACGGCTGCGAATACGCATGGAACTACGGCTTCCGCGACAAGGATGAAAGAATCCACCCCGACAGCGACACCATGTACGGCATCGCCTCGATGTCAAAATCCATGACGGCGCTTTGCGCCTGCATCCTGCACACCGAAGGAAGGATGAGCATCCACGATCCGGTGAGCAAGTATCTGCCGGAATTCTCCATCGCCGGCCAGCCGAAGGAGGCGGTGACTGTGCGCCATCTGGCGATGCACACCGCCGGCATTCCGCCGATGGAGCCGCTGGAATGGTCCATCGCCATGAACAGCATTGACAGAAGCGAGAGCGACTGGCTGCTGGAAATGCGCCGCACATCGCCCAACCAGATGGACAAAATCGAGCATATTCTCGATCATGTCGCCCACTGCGGCTATGAGACGCTCGGCGCGCCGGGCGAGGTGATGAGCTATTCCAACGAGGGATTTGCGATTCTCTCCTATGTGATCGACAAAGCCGCAGGCATGCCGCTGGAGCAATTCATGCATGAGCGCATCTTTGCGCCGCTGGGCATGACGCGCTCGATTCTGGATAACGGCATCGAGGACAGCCGCGCCCTCTCCGGCGGCAATATCACCTCCCTCTTTGAGATGATCGACGGCAGGCGCGTATGCGACGACAACTGGAGCATCCTGCCGCCCTTCCGCGGCTGCGCGATGGTCAAATCCACGGCGAAGGACATGGCGACGTATTACCGCATGATCGCCAGCTTCGGCATGCATGAGGGCGTGCAGGTCATCCCGCGCGAGGCCATCGAGCTGCTGTGCGGCAAATACCATGCGCTGCCCGAGCTCAACGCCATGTGTATGGGCATCAACAAGCGCCCGTTCGAGGGCCATGTCATCTGCGAGCATTCCGGCGGCCTGCACGGCGTATCGACCAAGGGCGGTCTGCTGCTTGGCGAGGGCTACGGCTTTTCCGTGCTGTGCAATCAGGGCGACGAGGACATGGACGAGCTGATGTGGGGCATGTACAATGCCGTGCTGGGACTGCCGCTGGAGAAGAGCCACCGCTGGTTCAATCCCGTCGGATACGCATTCTCCGCGCCGGAGATGATCTGCGGCCACTACATCGGTCATGAGGGCGTGCCCAGCCATCTCGTCATCGAGGAGAAAGACGGCAGGCTGATGCGCACGCGCGACGGCAATACCGCCGAATTCGCCTACTGCGGCGGCACGCGCTTCCTCTCCTATGATCCTGCGAAGGACTACGATCAGGGCGTGCGCCACGAATTCCTGATCCGTGGCGGCAAGGCCTGGGGTGTGCGCTGCGGTACACGGGTCTTTAATAGAATCCCCTGAAGCATCCACAAAGCAAAAAGAAGCAGTCCATTTCGGACCGCTTCTTTTCTTATTTGATTACTTGTTCTCGTCCTTCTCTTCCAGCTTCGCGGCAAACTTGTTGAGCCACTGAATGCACAGAATGATGACGCCCATCACGATGAAGATGCCTGCCCAGCCTTCGGCCATGTACTTGAGGGAAGCCATAAAAGCGTTCACGTTGATACTCATCTGCTTTTCCTCCTATCAGACCAGCGGGCCGATCATCGCAAGGATGAGACCGCCGGCAATCACGGACGCGACCTGACCGGCAACGTTCGCACCGGCAGCCTGCATCAGAATGAAGTTGTTGGGATCCTCGTCACGGGCCATCTTGGCAATCACGCGGGAGGACATCGGGAACGCGGAGATGCCCGCCGCGCCGATCATCGGGTTGATCTTCTTGGCGGAGAAGAGATTGAGGAACTTGCCGAAGAACACGCCGCCGAACGTATCGAACATGAAGGCAACCAGACCCAGGCTGAGGATCATCAGGGTCTCGGGCACCAGGAAGCTGTCGGCCTGCATGCGCACAGCCACGGTCAAGCCCAGCAGCAGGGAGACAAGGTTCGCCATGATGTTCTGCGCGCACTCGGACAGGCTGCGCAGCACGCCGCACTCGCGCAGCAGATTGCCGAACATCAGGAAACCGACCAGCGAAGCAGAATCCGGCGCAACCAGCGAGGCGATGACGGAAACCACAATCGGGAACAGGATGCGTGTCGTTTTGGTAATCTTGCCCGGGGTGTAATCCATGCGGATCATGCGCTCTTCCTTGGTGGTGACCAGCCTGATGCAGAAGGGCTGCACGATCGGCACCAGCGCCATGTAGGAATACGCGGCGACGATGATGGCCGCGGTATAATTGCTCTCCAGGGTCTGCGCCACAAAGATGGACGTCGGGCCGTCGGCAGCGCCGATGATGGCGATGGACGCCGCATCGCGCAGGTCAAAGCCCAGCAGGCTCGCCATGGACAGGGTGAAGAAGATGCCGAACTGCGCCGCAGCGCCGAAGAGCAGCAGCTTCGGGTCCGCCAGCAGCGGGCCAAAGTCGATCATCGCGCCGATGCCGATGAACAGCAGCAGCGGAAACAGCTCGTTGGCAACGCCGGCATTGAACAGGATTTCAAGCGTATGCACCATGCCGGAGTTCGGAATATTGCACAGGATCGCGCCAAAGCCCATCGGCAGCAGCAGCGTCGGCTCCATTTCCTTGCGGATGGCCAGATAAATCATCGCAGCGCCGATGATCCACATGATGACCATCTGCACCGTCAGGCCCGCAAAATTGCCGAAGATTTGCGTCATGATTTTTCCTCCGTTTCTATCATTCCCGCTCAGCGGGATCAGAACCATTACCGATCTATTATATAGTTTTTCCCATTGATATACAAGAGAGGAGGCTGAATTCCTGCCGGCGGTCAAACCGGCAGCATTTGTGCATGTTATCCGCCATCGCGGATACAATAGCATCAAGGAGCGTGATCACATGAACCCGTTTGCCCAGAAAGCGATGCCCATCACCAAGACGTTTGAGAGCTTTCCTGCGCTTTATCCCCGGTCCTACCATCCGCTGGAAACCGACCCATATACCAAGTGCCGCATCATCCTGATGAACGGCACGGAATATGAAGCGGTCAAATTCAGCCACCAGATGGCACGCCACTGCCCGAATCAGGATCTGCGCCGGGAGCTGGCGATGGCCCGGCGCACGGAACAGCAGCAGCAAAAGAAGCTGGCCAATCTCAAGCCGATCTCCGAATCGATTCTTGAGCATACCATCGGCTATGAGCAGCTGGCTGTCGATCTGACCGCTCATCTCGCCAAGCGTGTCTGCTCGCCCAATGTAAAGCAGGCGCTGGATCTGGCGCTGCTGGAGGATTTTGACCACCTGTACCGCTACGCCGATCTGATGGAGACGGATACGGGCGAACATGCCGAGCGGCTGGTGGGCCGCTACACGGAGATCATGCCGGGCCGCCCGACCATCAGCGAGCACCGCTACCCCCGGGACGGCGTCCCCTGCCCGCTTGGCAAGGATGCGCCGCTGTTTGACAAGCTGGCTGCGATGATCATCACCGCCGCCGAGCAGCAGACGATGAACTACTACATGAACCAGACCGGCTTTTACAAAAATGATCTGGGCCGCAGGCTCTATCAGGAGATCGCCATGATCGAGGAGCAGCATGTCACGCAGTATGAAGCGCTCATGGACGCCGGTATGACGTGGCTGGAATGCCTGCTGATGCACGAATACGTGGAGTGCTACCTCTACTGGTCCTGTGCGCAGACGGAGACCGATCCGTACATCCGCAAAATCTGGGCATGGCATCTGGAGCAGGAGATCGCACACCTGCACAAGGCGGCGCAGCTGCTGGAGCAATACGAAGGCAAGCCATGGCAGCAGGTGATTCCGGATCCTCAGTTCCCGGCGCCGCTTGTCCTTGAAAGCAATATTCCCTATGTGCGCAGCGTGCTGACGACTGTGCAGAATACCTACAAGGACAAAAACCCCGTTCCTGTGCAATCGCTCGAGAGCGCCGATCCGTTCTTCGCCTATCAGGATATTGTGCACGAGTGCGCGGAAACCGTGGCCAGCCATCAGGTGATCGAGCAGACAATCCGCAAGCTTGGAAAGGACTACCGCTTTGAAACCGCGCCGCATCCTGTCAGGGAGCTTCAGGACCGCACACGGGACAACACGCAGATCGGCAGGGACCCGCACATTCCGGGGTATAACCATATCACGCAGTAACCGGCGGATTTCTTTCCGCATTCTTCCCGCATTATTTCATACAGGTAAAAACACAGAGAAGACGATTCTCTCTTTGAGAAATCGTCTTCTCTTCATATCATGCTTTATCTCATGCTTTCTGCGCCGTCAGCGGGTATAGCGATGCCTGAAATAGACGGCTGCCGCGCAGATGAGCAATACCGCCACCGTTCCAATCAGCTCTCCCAGAGGAAACGGATTCCCCTGTGTATGCGCTTTGGACGCGCCGCTGTAGAAAGCAAAGGCCTCCAGCACCGCTGCAATGATCACCGGCGGCCAGGGATTGCTCTTTTTCAAAAGCGCCCATACCGTCAGGACGATGGTGATGAAGTGATAACCGAGAAAACCCATGATGTTCATTCCAGTTCCTCTTTCTTGGCATCCTGCGCCTGTTCAGTCTGTTCAGACTGTTCAGCCTGAGCAGCCTGTTCAGTCTGAGCGGCTTTGGCCGCCTCCTCAGCCGCCTGACGCAGCTCGAGCAGTTCGTTCATGCGCTTCACATACGCTTCGTTCTCTTCATCCTCGTAGCCGGTAAAGATCACCTTATCGATCTGCTCCTCATTGAAGCCAAGCAGCATATCGGCCTTCACAAAGCCCTGCGGATAGAGGCAGGCCACGTAATCATACATTTTTCCGCTCCCCTTCGCCACCTGCGCACGGCCATAGATCATCATCTTTTTGGTTGCGCCCTTCAGCACCACAATGCTGCCCAATGGAAGATAGGTTTTCATCATTCATACGCTCCTTTATCTATCTGTTGAGGATCAGGCGCCGAGCAGACTCAGGCCGCCGTCGATAAATCCTGTGATGCCGTCCTGAATCGCTTCACCGAAATCGCTGACCGCTTCTCTGCCCTTGTCGATCGCATTATTCACGAATTCTTTTCCATTGTCAATCGCGTTATTCATGAATTCCTTGCCGGCGTCGACCGCGTCGCTGATCGCTTCCTTACCGGCGTCGATCACGTCACTGGTGAAGTCGATCGCAGACTCAACGCCCTGCTGAATCATTTCAGCGCCGGTCTGGGCCATATCGCCAAGCGTGTTGAAAGCTTCCTTGGCATACTCAATGCCGTCTTTAATACCGTTATACGCAGCATAGACCGCATCGTTAATGTGCTCATTGACAGACTTGCCAAAGATTTCCACACCCATCAGCGCGTCGATGCCCATGGTCGCCACCATGTTGCACAGCGGGCGAATGACGTAGGTCAGCGGACCCGCGGCAGGCGGGCAGATTGCGCCCACGGCAGCCACAATGCCGGCCGTCAGCAGATCGCCAACCACAGCGCCGCCCACAGTCGTAAGCGCGGCAGTGATGGTATTGCCGATGGCATTGCAGGCAATGCGGTCCGGCGCTACGCCATTCTGGATATCGCTGGCCACGCCGGTTGCAACCTTCAGCACAAAAGCGGCAACAGACAGGCCGGACATCTTGCCAAACAGCGATTCAAGCGCAGCATTCTTCGCTATGCCCGACAGACCCGCATTGCTCAGCGCAATCAGCTCAGCAGACAGGGCTGTGCCGCCAAACGCACGAATCGCTGCAATAAGGCCATCGAAGATTTTCTGGCCGTCATCGCCCAGCGAAAGCAGATTCTGCACGAAATCCATCATGCCGGCGACAAAGGAGTTCTTTTCCTCTTCGGAAACAGGGTTTTCCTCTCCCGTGCCGCCGGTGCCGCCACCGCCGCCGGTGCCCTGATAGCCGGAAGCATCGCCCATACTCTCGTTGTTGAAGCGGGAAACCAGCATATTCTCATTGTCGACAAACAGCGTGCTGCCTGAGCCGATCGCCTTGGTCAGACGCTGGGATTCCTGCTCACACAGGCGCAGCGCCTTGTCGCATTTCCTCAGCAAAGCCCTCGCGTCGCCGCTTCCGATCACCTTCAAGCCGGTAGAAATCTGCAGATCAGCGCCGGACTGCCGTTCAATCCTGTCAGCCCAAAGGCGCACGGCGCTGCAGTTGGATTGAAGCTCGCTGTTGAGCTGCTCCAGCTTTTCCTGAATATCCTCCAATACCTCCGTCGAAATGCGGATTCTTTCGGTTGTAGCCATTCCTGGTTCCATCCTTTCCTATCCGGTTTGCCACGCAGAATTTGTGAGTTCATTATACACGGTAATTCTTTCTTCCGCAAGTCAGTCTGACCAAATGCACGGTTTACAGGTTATTTCGCATTCCTGAGCATTTCTGCACCCGCAGCGCGCCGTGCCGCACAGCCTCCGCTCAAGCAAACAGGGCTCCCCGCCTGCTGCGGGGAGCCCTGCCTCTGTATTTTTCCTTACACCATGACCAGCATCAGCGAAACAATGATCGTGATGCTGACGACCATGCAGATCGAATTGATCGCGCTGGACAGGCCCACATCGCCGCCCATCTCGCCCGTGAAGCCCGGCACAGCCGCGCCGATGGGCGCAAACGCCAGAATCACCAGCGCCTGCCGGATTTCCAGCGCAAAGGGCAGCACAAAGTAGAAGATCAGCGCAAAGACCGTCGCAGCCGCATAGCGGACCGCCACGATGCGCGCAATGGTCATCAGCTGCTCGCGCTTGGCCTCCAGCTTAAAGCCCACGCCGATCATGAACATCGCCGCAAACGCATTGGCATTGCAGCCGATCTCCGCGACGGAGAGCACAAAGCCCGGCGTTCTGATGTGCAGAAAGCTCATCGTCAGCACAATCAGATACACCACGAACGGAACGGATTTCATCAGCGCGCGCGCAATCCGCCCAAGCGAAAATCCGCTGCCATCCTTGATCATGCAGGCCATGGAAAACGCGCCGCCCAGGCAGACCATCGCATTGCCGATGTCAAAGATGCTGATGGAGATGACCGCCATCGGGCCCAGAAAGCTCTGCGCAAACGGGATGGTGAAATTGCCGATGTTGTAGCCGGCCAGATTCAGCATGTAAAACGCCTGCTGCTCGCGCGTTTTGCGTCTGCCCAGCAGATAGCCCGCCAATACATACACAGCGCCGCAGGCAAGGGCGATCAGCGGCAGGCTCAAAAGCGCAGGATCGATCTGCTTGCCGTTAAAGCTGATGATGATCGCACAGGGCAGCGTGATGCGGATCGCGATCTTGGAAAGTACCCCAAAGTCTTCCTGCCTGAATACACCCGCCCGCTTGAGCAGATAGCCCATCGCGATAATCGCGATAAAGCTGGCTGCCCGCATAAGAATATCCAACATATTGATTTGCCTTCTTGATGATTTTCCTTCTTCATCCGCCGGTTACAGATTGACGATTTCGTACCCGCGCACGCCCAGACCGATTTTCTCGGCGTGATCCAGACAGGAGCGCCACTCGGAATTCGGCGTGGAATTGGTAAACGGATCGCCCCAGTCGGCAAAGCCCGGCTTCCTGAGATTATCCCAGAGCTGGCTATTGGGCAGCGGCTGCTGCTTCAGGCACGCATCCACACAGGCCTGATCCAGCGCCAGCGGATCAAACGAGGCAAACATACCGATATCCGGCAGGATCGGCGCGTCGTTCTCGCAGTGGCAGTCACAGTTGGGCGAGATATCCTGCACCAGAGAGATGTGGAAATGCGGGCGGCCGTCGACAACCGCCTTGGCATATTCGGCCATGCGGCAGTTGAGCACCGCGTTCGCATTGTCGCTGACAAAATGGATCGCGTCGAAATTGCACGCACCGATGCAGCGTCCGCAGCCCAGGCACTTGTCCGGATTGACGCGCATCTTGCGGGTCTCCTCGTTAAAGATCAGACCGTCGTTGGCGCACAGCTTCTGACAGAGCTTGCAGCCGCGGCAGTCATATTCTTCGATGAACGGCTTGCCGTTGTTGTGCTGCTCGCTCTTGCCCGCGCGGGAGCCGCAGCCCATGCCGATATTCTTGATCGCGCCGCCGAAGCCCGTGGACTCGTGGCCCTTGAAATGCGTCAGGCTGATGAAAATATCCGCGTCCATTACAGCGCGGCCAATCTTCGCTTCCTTCACGTATTCGCCGCCGTTCACCGGCACGAGCACGTCGTCCGTGCCGCGCAGGCCGTCGCCAATGAGGATCGGGCAGCCCACGGTCAGCGCGGTAAAGCCGTTCTCCCATGCGCACTGCAGATGCTCCAGAGCATTTTTGCGGCTGCCCGGATAGAGCGTATTGCAGTCGGTCAGGTAGGGCTTGCCGCCCAGCTCCTTGACCACATCCACCACGGCGCGCGCATAATTCGGGCGCAGGAAGCTGAGATTGCCCTGCTCGCCGAAGTGCATCTTGATCGCGACGAACTTGCCTTCCATATCGATATTTCCGATGCCCGCCTTGCGGATCAGCTTCTTGAGCTTATTGGTCAGGCCGTCGCCATTGGCAACCGTGCGGAAATCCGTAAAATAGACCTTTGCCTTTTCCATGGTATTCCCCTCCGTGATTCTATTCATGATGATAAATCCATATTACCTGCAAAAGCACATTCCGTCAAGCCATATGCAGCAGGGTGCTCCTCGCATGATAAACCGGCATGCTGCCGGCAGCCTCACCGACAAAGTGCAGTAAATCTTGCAGCTTTACAGACGAGGCCGATGCTTTTCAAAAAGATTTACATAACAAACCGGCATGCTGCCGGCGGCATCACCGACAAACTGCCGTAAATCTTGAAGCTTTGCATACGAGGCCGATGCTTTTCAAAAAGATTTACATAACAAAGTACATCGACAGCGCCATCATGCAAACGAGGCTGACTGCAATGGACACCGAATTGGTAAAGCCTGCCAGCGCCGTATCGCCATGGCAGCGGCCGGTGTAAATGGGCGCAAGGCTCGACAGCGGCGCAAAGCAGAGCACAGCCAGCGTCTGACGCACAACCGGTGCAAACGGCGTCAGGAAATAGCACGCCGCAGCCGACGCCGCAGCAAACGCATACCGGCAGGCCAGCTCGCGGACCGTCTCCCGGATCAGGCGCTTATCCATCACCGGCTCAAACAAAAGGCCGATGATCAGCATTGCCAGAAAGCCGTTGGCCTGGCCCGCAGGCTTGGTCAGCGTGAAGAGCAGCTCCGGCATCTCGATATTCAGCAGCACCATGGCAAACATGATCATGTATGTGTCAAACGGCAGCGACCTGAGAAACTTGAGCAGGATATCCCGGACGCCCTCACGCGTTTCGCCGCCGGTTTTCAGCAGCGTAGAGGTCAGTGCATATGAGCCTCCGGTCATCATGACGGCATTGCCCGTGTCAAACATGAATGCCGGCACCACGCAGGCGCTGCCAAAAAATGCCTCGAGCAGCGGCAGAGAAAAACAACCTACGTTGTATCCGCCGATATTGAGCATGCGGTATGCGCGCAGCCTGGTTTCCACGCCGCGCGTGGTCAGATACATCAGCAGCATCGGCGTCAGGGCGCACAAAAAGCCGATCCCCACCAGAAAGAACAGGGTTGTATCCCGCTCAAAGCCGGAAAACCCCTGAATAATCGTGCACGGCAGCGTGATGTTGAACATCACTTTCGAAAGCGTCTGCTGATCTGCTTTGCTCAGAAAGCCGGCGCGCTTGAGCGTATAGCCCAGCGCAATGATGAGCACATAGCTGATGGGTCTCGCCAAATATGACATATGTTTTCCTCCGTAAACAAAGAATCCCGGGATTTCTCCCGGGAGTGTTTGCTCAGCCCTCGACAGCTTCCTTGAGGGACTTGCCCGGCTTGAACATCGGAGAGCGGCGCGCGCCGATCTGGATCTCTTCGCCGGTCTTCGGGTTGCGCGCCTTGCGCGCCGGACGCTCCTTGACCTCGAACGCGCCAAAGCCCACGATCTGGACCTTCTCGCCGTTCTTGAGGCTCTCGGCGATGATCTCGCTCATCGCGCAGACGGCAGCCTCGGCATCCTTGCGGGTCAGGCCCGCCTTCGCGGCAATCGCCGCGCTCAGTTCGTTCTTATTCATGGTACGATTATCCTCCTTAAAAAAGGTCTCTTCACGCTGCACCCAGCCTGGGCAGCCGAAAGACGACTAAAGCATATTCTACATGCTTTCATGCATTCATGCAAGAGGGAACATGCCGATTCTTGAAATTTTCTTGAATATTTCAGGGTTTTTTCTCTGCGTTTTGCAGATCGGCGATCCGCCTTGTGATCGCGCTGCGAAGCGCCGTCTCCGCGTCCAGATCCATTACATGCGCCGCTGCGCACAGCGCCTCCAGCGCCTGCCCCAGCTGCTCCTCGCCCTCAAGCGCATCCAGCGCTGCCTTCGCCGCAGCGATCACTTCATCCAGCGTGTGCGTTTCGTTTTGCGCCTGCCATTGCCTGCGCACAATCTTCTGCGCTCGCATGAGCGCCGGCAGCGAAACCGGCACATCCAGCACGCGCTCCAGTGCCGTCTGCTCGCCGCGCTCCTTCTTCTTCGCGTTTTCCCAGACGGAGGTGACGGCCTGCGCATTTTCCGCCTTAGCCCTGCCGAAGACGTGCTCATGGCGCATAATCATCTTGTGCGCCGCCATACTCGTCACATCGCGGTCGGTGAATGCGCGGTGTTCAGCGCCGATACAGCTGTTGAGCACCACCTGCAGCAGCACATCGCCCAGCTCGTCGGCGATCTTTCCGTCATTGTCTCCGTCCATGGCTTCAGCCGCCTCGCAGGCCTCCTCGATCATGTACTGGCGCAGGGTGTGATGCGTCTGCGCCCTGTCCCACGGGCAGCCGCCCGGGCCGCGCAGGCGCGCAATCACCTCGACAAAGTCCTCGTATGTCGCGCGGCTGCGCTCATACACGCTCACACGCGGCACCAGCACCGCCGTTCTGTGGTCGTAATGGGCCTGCCTGTCCAGATCGCACAGCAGAATCGGCTTTGCACAAACATCCGGCCCAGCGGCGTTTTCCATGAAATATACCGTCATTTCGTCCTCGAACAGGTCGCTCAGCCAGAGCTTCACGTCCGAGGCAATATACCTGCTGTCAATTTCGGTGATGACCTGCGGGCTGTCCGCCTGCACGCGCACCTCGCCCACAGAAAGCGACGTCACCGTGCGCATATTCTCCGTATTCACGCCATAGGGGATCACCGCGCATGCCGCGCAGTCGGCCAGCGACACGCCGCCGATCACGCGCAGCGCCATATCCTGCGGCAGCGCCGCCGAGAGCGCACGCACCGTAGCGTCGCTGCCCGGCTCGCTGACGGCATAACACAGGTTTTCGCAGGCACGTGCCTTTTTGATCAGCGCAGCCGCCGCCTTTTGGCACAGCTCGTCAAAATCCTCGCAGCGCTCATAGAGCGCATCGAGCGTCTGGTAGGCAACGTCCTGCTCGTCCAGCAGCGCCGACGCGCCATGCCGGTTCGTGCGCAGCACCAGCGCATCCGCATGCTTCATCGCATTGAGCGCGCCCATGGTCAGCATGTCTGCGCTGTCGGGGCCCAGCGCCGCCACGGTTATGATGTGTTGATTCGTCATGATTCATGCTCTCCATAAAAAAGCGGCCAATGGCCGCTCTGAATCATTTATTCAGGACGCTCTCGATGATGAAGCGCGGACGCTGCTTGGTTTCGTTATAGATCTTGCCGATATACTCGCCGATGACGCCGAGGCTGAGCAGCTGTATGCCGCCAATGAGCCAGATAGAGCCCATCAGGCTGGTCCAGCCGGCCGTCGTGCTGCCCATGATCTTGGAGACAAGCGCGTAGAGCAGCATCAGCAGGCTCACCATGAACACGATCACGCCGGCAGAGAGCACCAGGCGGATCGGCTTGACGGAGAAAGACGTGATGCCGTCCGCGGCAAAGGCGAGCATCTTCTTGAGCGGATACTTGCTCTCGCCGGCAAAGCGCTCGGCACGCTCGTAGGTTACCGTCGTCCACTTGTAGCCGATCTGCGGCACGATGCCGCGCAGGAAGAGATTGACCTCCCTGAACTGCGCCAGCCCCTCGACCGCACGGCGGCTCATCAGGCGGTAATCCGCATGGTTGAAGACGATATCCACGCCCAGCGCCTTCATGACCTTGTAGAAGCCCTCAGCGGTAAAGCGCTTGAAGAATGTATCGGTGTCGCGCTTGGAGCGTACGCCGTAGACCACCTCAAAGCCCTCGTGATAGGCGTCCACCATGCCGTCCACGGCATTGATGTCGTCCTGCAGGTCCGCATCCATGGAGATGATCAGGTCGGCATGATTGACCGCCGTCATCAGGCCGGCCAGCAGCGCATTCTGATGGCCGCGGTTGCGGGAAAGATTCACGCCGGAAAATACGTCCGGCTCCTGCTCATGCAGGGAGGCGATGATCGGCCAGGTATTGTCGCTGGAGCCGTCATTGACGAACATGATGCGGCTCTTATCGCTGATCTTGCCCTGCGCGCGCAGCGCGAGCACCTTTTCCTTCAGGCGCTTGCTGGTCTCGGGCAGCACCTCCTGCTCCTTGTAGCAGGGCACGACGATATACAGTGTATTGTTCGGATTCATATGTATGTCCTCCGTTGTCCGTTTGCGGGATTACATCGGGTTTCCCGGGTTATTGCCGCCCTGTGCGAGCAGGTTGTCGCGCAGGGCCGCCAGTTCGCCCGCGCTGCGCGAAAGCGCCGCCGTCGCGCCGGAGAGCATCTTGTCTACGTGCACGCATGCCTGCGTGTAGATGCTGTCCGCATCCTTCTCGGCGCGCTCGCGCGTTTCCATAGCATAGGCCTGTGCGCGGCGGGTGATCTCGTTTTCATCCACCAGCTTCTGTGCCTGCTGCTGCGCGGCAAATACGATCTGCTCCGCCCTGGTCTGCGCGTCGGCGATGATGGCGTTTGCATCCTCCTGCGCGCGCTGCCGGGTCTGCTTGTCAAAGGCTTCCGCCTCGGCCTCCACCTCATCCTTGAAGGCGCGGGCCTTGTTCACGGTGTCATTGTAGATCTTGTCCGCATCGTCGGCCGTCTTGTCCGCGCGCATCTTCGCCTCATCGATGATGCGCTGGCTGTCCGTGAGCACGCTCTGCGCCTGCGTCACGGCCTTGGGCAGCGCGATGCGCAGCTGACCGAGCAGGTCCGCCATCTCGCTTGTATCCACGATGCACATGTTCTTCTTGAGCGGCACCCTGTATGCATCGGAGAGCTTGCGCTCAATCATATCGATCACACGCGTGGTCTGACTGATGCTCTCCGCGCCGGCCTGCGCCTGCTCGCGGCGCATGGGACGCTCTGCCGGGCGCTCCTGCACCACGGGCTGTTCCTGCTGATTCTGCATTTCTTCCATCTGATTGCGCTCCATGAAGCTCTCCTCCTCTTACTCCTTGCCCGCAGCCAGCGCCCGGCAGATTTCCTGCGCGATGCACGCCGGCACCAGGTTGTCGATCCTTCCGCCGAAAGCTGCGATCTGGCGGACGATGCTGGATGATATGCTTGCCAGGCTTTCGGTGGTGGGCATCATCAGCGTCTCCACGCCTCCGAGCATCCTGTTCACCTGAGCCATCTGGTATTCCGACTCAAAATCGCCCAACGGGCGCACGCCGCGCACCACGCAGCTGACATTCTGCTCCTCTGCGCACGTGACCAGCAATCCGCCGTGCGCAATCACGCGCACATTGGCAATATGCGCACAGGCCTTTTCAAGCAGGGAAACGCGCTCCCCGACCGGGAATGCGCCGCGCTTGTCGGGATTGTGCATCACTGCGACCACAAGCTCATCACACAAGCGCGCAGACCGTTCGATGATGTCCATATGTCCATTGGTCACCGGGTCAAAACTGCCCGCATACAGCATCCGCATCACGGCATTTCCTCCCCGGCTGCCTTTACGGCATTGCGTACGAATGTGATCTCCGTATCGCCGTACTTGCGGATGTCAAACGCCTCAAAGCGCTGATCCAGCAGCGGCGCCATGCCGCGCCTGTGCTCCACGACGATCAGAAACTGCTCGGAAAGAACGCCCCTGTCATAGAGTTCCGCGCACATTTCGCCGGTATTCTCCATCTTATAGGGCGGATCGATAAACACGACGTCGAACTTCGCGCCCTCGCGCGCAAGGGTTTCCAGCGCCTGTCGGTAATCCCGTGCAATCAGGCGGCACTGTTCGCCAAGGCGGGTGGTTTCCATGTTCTTGCGGATGGCATTGCAGGCGTCGCGATCCATGTCGATGAGCACGGCCTGCGACGCGCCGCGGCTGAGCGATTCCAGCGAGAGCGCGCCCGTGCCGGCAAACAGATCCAGCACGCGCGCCTCCTGCACATCCCAGCGGATGATATTGAACAGGGACTCGCGCACATAATCCTGCGTAGGCCGCGTCTTGCTGCCCGCAGGCGCGACAATCGTGCGTCCGCGCGCCGATCCGCCGATGATTCTCATGGAAAAAACCGCCTTCTTCGCTGTGTAAATCTGTCTGAGCGCTGCAGCCCTGCTCCAGATGGGCACGCTGTCTCAGTCTTTTCATTATATCAGAGAAAGCAGGGCTTTTCAACCCTGCCTCCCCGTATCAGATGAGTACCTTCTTCTTGTGTTCTTCCTTCTTGTGGCCGTAATGCACCTGCGTCTGCGCGCCGGTGAGTTCCTCGGCAAGACTGCGCTTTTCAGCCTTGCGCACAGCGACCTTCTTGGCGCGCCTGTTCATCTTCTCCAGCTTGCGGTTGGACGCCGGACCGCGCAGATAACCGATCATATACACAGCCGGATAGCTGAGAATAAACAGCGGCGAGAGCCTGTCGATGATAAAGCCCGTGGTCAGCGGATCATCAAAGAGATTGATGTAGTTCATCACAAACAGGCGCACAATCAGGCGGAGCCAGTCCTGCGCCGCCATGCCCTGCTGCGCGGTGTAGGCGCCCAGCGGACCCATCACATCCTCGCGCATGCCATAGCTCTCCGTCAGCCAAGTGGGCAGATCCTGCAGGGAATACGTGTAGCCCTTTGCCGTCAGCGCGACCACGCAGGCCAGTGCCAGCGGCACAATGAACACAGCCATCACCGCGCACAGCGCCTTGAGCGGATGATAGCACATCGCATCGTCCTTTTCATCCAGCTTCATTCCCTTGGCGGACAGGCTGACATAGCTGCGGCTGGCCGCAGCGTCCTCCGCGCCCCTGTTGAGGCCCTCGCTGAACAAAAACAGCAGCATGCCCGCAATGATCGCCAGCGCCAGCACGACGCGAAGCCCATGCCCCACTGCCTGCAGCGCGCTGAACATCAGGCCCATCACGATGATGGCGATCAGCGGAACCAGCATTTTGCCCGCCATCGGCAGCACGCGGCTTTGCCAGCGCTGCGCCCTGCGGAGCGGCTTTTTCTTCTTGTTCTTTTTCTTGGCTGCATTTCCCATGTCAGGTCCTCCCGTCGTCTGTTGCATATTCTCCCGTGCGGATGATTCCGCCGGGCGTGATCACATAATCCATCGCGATGTCGTGCGCCTCATGCTCCACGCGGTCAAGCAGCGCAAAGTCGTGGCACACGCCCACGCGCAGTGCGTTTGTCTGCGGCAAAAACCGGTCGTAATAGCCTGCGCCCTGTCCGATCCGGCTGCCTGCCCAGTCAAACGCGGCGCCCGGCACGAGGATCAGGCCGATCGTCCCCGGCTCTGCAGCCGGGCAGCGCGCCTCAGGCTCCATCAGGCCGTATGCGCCGGGCGACAGATCGCCGCTGCCCGTGATCCTCCGCGCCGTCATCAAGCCATGCGCTTCGCATCTGGGCAGCAGCAGCGCTTTGCCGCTTTCCAGCACATCCTTAAGCACCAGCGCGAGGCTGAGCTCTCCCCGGCAGGCCGCATAAGCCATCACGCTTTCCGCCTTCTGATAAGGCGCAAACCCGCGCAGATGGCGAAAAACCGCCTGCGCCGCCGCCTGCTGCGCATCAGGCGAAAGCTGCCTGCGCCGCATGCGCATCGCGTCGCGCAGCGCCCCTTTATTCATGTGTGTATACGCGCGGCACACGCTTTGACGGCGAGCAGATCACCTCGTAGCTGATCGTACCCAGCCACGCCGCCATCTCGTCCGCGTCAATCATTTCGTTTCCCTGCGCGCCCAGCAGCACGACCTCGTCGCCCGCCCCGGCTCCCGGAATATCCGTTACATCCACCATGATCTGATCCATGCACACCCGGCCCAGAATCGGCGCGCGCTGTCCGCGCACGAGCACGCAGCCCTTTCCCGTCAGGCCCCTGCGGTATCCGTCTGCATAGCCCACCGGCACGGTCATCACGCGCGTCTCTTTCTCAGCTTCAAACAGTCCGCCGTAGCTGACCCTGTCGCCCGGATGGATCGTCTTGACATACATGCCGCGCGTGACCCAGCGCATCGCCGGGCGCAGGCCCTTCGCCTCGTCCACCGGCGGATAGCCGTAAAGCGCGATACCGCCGCGCACCATGTCAAAGTGCGCCTGCGGATAGCGGAAAATGCACGCAGTATTGGCCGCATGCCGGATGATCGGCCCGGGGTGAACCTCTGCAATCGCATCGCACAGCGCAGAAAAGCGTTCAAGCTGCACAAGCGTCCTGCCGCCGTCGTCCTCGTCCGCCGTCGCCATGTGCGTAAAGCAGCCGGTGAGATGCACGTGCGCGAGGCCGTCGATCAGACGCGCAAGGCGCTGCGCCTCTTCTTTCGTGCGCACGCCGATGCGGCTCATGCCGGTATCCAGCTTGAGATGCACCTGCACCATTTTGCCGAGCTTTTCGCCCGCGCGCTCCAGCGCCATGATGCGCTCCTCGTCAAAGACGGCCTGCGTCATGTCATATTCCGCCACGCATGGCGCGGCGTCGGGATCAATGCCGCCCAGCACCAGAACCGGCGCGTCGATCCCGGCCTGACGCAGCTGCACGCCCTCGTCAGGAATCGCAACTGCCAGCATATATGCGCCGGCCTCCAGCGCCGCACGCGCCACCTGCACTGCGCCGTGGCCATATCCGTCCGCTTTCACCACAGCCAGAAAGCGCACATCGCCGTCAAGGCAGGCGCGCATGACGCCCACATTGTGACGTATCGCGCTCAGATCGATCTCACAGCAATTATATCTGAACATACATGTTCCAGCTTTCCATCAGTCATTTCTATCAGTATACCGCGAAAACGCCGAATTGAAAAGATGCGGCTTCTTTTTCTCTGCCGCCGGGCATACCCTCATGGCACAGAAGGAGGCGGTATCATGGCGGCATGTTCTCAGGCGCTTGCACTGCTTGGCGGTGTGATCGGCGCGGGCTTCGCATCCGGACGCGAGATCCTTCACTTCTTCGCCGCCCACGGCAGACAGGCGCCTGCCGCCATAGCGGCCGCCTGTCTGGCGCTGGGTGCGCTGTGTCTGCGCCTGCCCGCGCTGATGCGCCGGTACGGCGCCTCCACGCTGATGGAGCTGTGCCGCATCCGGCTTGGTGCACGCTTTGGAAGCCTGTGCGCCGCGCTGTTTCTGTCGCTTTGCGCGCTGACAGGCGCAGCAATGCTCACCGCCTGCGCAGAGCTGGGCGCGCTTGTATTGCCCATGCACGGCGCGTATCTGCTGTCGCTTTTTGGCACGCTGATTCTCGCTGCAGCGCTTTCCGGGCTGGGGCTGTTCGGCGTTGCGCTGCCCGGCGCGCTGCTGCTGATGACGCTGCCCGTTCTGCTCATCCATCTGCTTGCGCTGCCCGCAGGCGAAGCCTGCTTCCTTCCGGCCATGGCGCCGGATCTGCCCGTACGTGCCCTCAGCGACGGCATAGCCTATGGTGCGCTCAGCGCAGCGCAGCTTGCCGGCCTGCTGAGCCGGCTTTGCCAGCAGGACGCGCGCACCAGCAGGCACGCGGCGCTGCTGTTTACGCTGCTCTTTGGCTGCATGCTTTTTCTTGGCACTCAGGTGTGCCGGCGGCATCTGCCCGCCATCGTGCATCAGCCGCTGCCCTTCGTCTATCTGAGCCGGTCGCTTGGCGCAGGGCATGTTCCTGTCGCACTGTGCATGTATGCCGCTGCACTCTCCACGCTGTGCGCCATGCTCCACGCGCTGATGCAGGCGCTTCCGCCCGGCGCGCAGGGCGCATGCCTTGCCGCGCTGTGCTGCCTGATGCCGGCTTTCGTTGGCTTTGACGCGCTGATCGTCCACGGCTATCCGCTGCTGGGCGCGCTGTGCGCAGGTCTTCTTGCCGCGCTGTGCCTGCCCGTATGTCAGAAGGCCAGCATGTCCGAGATATAGCCGTCCCAGCTGCTGCCCGTCTCCTGCTCCAGCGCCCTGCAGAGCGCCTCCGCCGAGCCCCTGCCGCCTGCGCAGGCACGCACATAGGCCTGCAGCGCCCGGACAAACGCATCATCGCCCACAGCCTGCTCAACGCCCAGCAGCATCGCCGCGCCCTGATCGCGCAGCACCTGCATCATCTCGCTGTCCGATCCAAAGTGCGCCGTCGACGCGCCGACGCATACGCCGGCAGGACGCGTGATCCGGGTGGCAAGCTCCAGCTCGCCGTAAAGCCGCTCCTCGTATGCCGCCGTCCCGCGCAGACGCTTATAAGCCAGCATCTCCGCACATGATGCGAGCGTATGGCTCAGCCACGGTGCGTTCCATGGGTCGCTTCCCACCTGAACGCCGAAAATCTGCCTCGCAATCAGGCGGGTGAGCTTTCTTCTGAGCTGTTCTCCGCGCCCGTCTGCATCCAGCATGATCAGGCCGGAAAGCGCAAGGCCATCCTCCCGGCCCGTTCCGCCCTGCGCAACGGTCAGGCTGTCAAAGGGATACGGAAAACCTGCATCCATGAGCGATTCAAGCGCATCCTGCGCTCCGGCAAGCAGCATGGCGGCTGTTCCGCTGTCCCTGGCCAGCGCACAAACGCGCACGCCGCCAATCTCCTTTTCCTTTGCGCTGCCGCCGGGCAGCAGCGCAAAGCTCGCATCGCGCGCCATGCGCATCTGCGCCGCAATCTCCCCGTCCAGCGTGATCATGGCGTCAAATGCCTCAGCGCCGGAGAGGTCCGCCAGATCGTCATATGCATCCGTGCGCCATGCACCGCCCTCAAACATCGCTTTCGAGGGAAGCGTGATCGCCGCCGCACCGTCCGTTTTCGCATGCTTGATCATGACGGTCCACGACAGCCGGATTTCCTCGCCGTCCGGCCACTGGCAGGCGATGCGCAGCACCGTCGGATCCTCGGCATCCTGCGAAAAAGCCGCCGCCTTTCCGTCGAACGCCGCGCCGCTGACATATGCGCTGCAGCCCGGCATGCCGTTCATATACAGGCGCAGCACGATTTCATCCAGATCCTGGCCTGTTCTGTTTCGTGCGGTCAGCATCTGCGTGCCGCGCAGCGTGCGAAGGGTCTCATCATAGGTCAGCTCCGCGCGCATAAAATCGCGGTCGGAAACCGGCTCAATCGGATCGCGCTGCGCAGGCGCGCCCGCGCGCGAAAGCGCAAAAAATGCCGCCGCCAGTACCGTCAGCAGAACCAGCGCGCATAAGGTTCTTCTTTTCACAGACGCCTCCGTGATCAAAACAAGCGGGCAGCATATCCGCCGTCCGCTTTTGTCATTCCGTCTTTCTCTTTGCCGGGCAGTTATGCCTTCCTGTCAAACTTGTATCCGCAGTCCTTGCAGGTGATGGTGATGCTGCCCACGCCGCGCGGCACGCGCAGGCGCTTTTTGCAGTTGGGGCAGGTGAAATAGCGGTACGTCTTGCTGTTCTTCACTCGGTTCATCCATTCTGTCACAGCGGTGCGGATCTTGTAGGTCTTCTGCAGATAGATCTGGTTCTCATTCTGCCTGCGATAGCGGTCCTTGCTGAGCATGCGGATGAACACCACGATCAGCAGCGCGTCTGCCAGCAGCGTCAGTATGCGCAGCCCCGAAAACGAGCCGATGATGGAGATGATCAGCGCCGTCCAGACCATGGTCATGCCCAGCTGGTCCGCGCCGTAGCGGCCGGACATGAACCGGGCAAAGTTCCTGCGGATATTTTCAAAGAAACCCATCTGTGTTTCCTCCCTGCATATGTTATGTTCAGCATACGACAGTACGTCCTGCCTGTCAATGCTTTTTGCCGCGCGGTCACTCCTTGCTTTCCCGCGCGCGCTTTGCTATACTGAGCAAAACACAGCCAGAAGGAGGCCCGGTATGCACGCATCCCTGCTCGAAACGGCGATCCGCAATATCCTGAAGCGGCAGGCACGCGCGCTTGTCGCCATCGACGGCATGGCCGCCAGCGGCAAAACGACGCTGGCGCATGCGCTTGCGCAGCGCTTTCCTTCCTGCGCCGTCGTGCATATGGACGATTTCACCGTGCCGTTTGAAGACCGCTTCCCCGGCTATTTTGAAAAGACGCTCTCCAACGCGGACACCGCCCGCTTTGACCGCGAGGTACTTTCGCCGCTTTCCCGCGGTCAGCAGGCCGTATACCGGCCCTATGTCTGCCATCCTGATCCCGGTTTTCTCGAGCCCGCCGTCATTGCGGCAGACTGCGCCGTGGTGATTGTCGAGGGCGCATACTGCCTGCACCCCGATCTGTTTGACCGCTACGACCTGCGCGTGCTTTCCCTCATCGATGAAAGGACGCAGCGCAGGCGCATTCTTGCGCGCAACGGCGCAGCGCAGCTGGAGCGCTTTGTTTCAGCATGGATTCCCATGGAAAACAGGCATATCGCCGCGCGCCGCCTGAAAGATATCTGTGATCTTGTGCTCAGCGCAGATCAAGCGCCCTGATCCATCTGTCGCCGAAGCGCTCCGCTTCTTTCGCCGCGCGGTCGTATTCCTTGGGATTGGCAACCTCCTGCGGCTCGTGCGCATCCAGACCGATGATCACCTGATTACCCGTATCGTATGCAATTTCAAAGAAATCCGCGTTAGGATAGCCGTTTCCGTTCATCCCGCCCAGACGATACCTGTCGTGGAGATTGATCTCCATCGGCAGGTTATTCTGTTTGCAGCACTGGCAGATATCCTTCGCCGCCGCGCGGCAGTTTTCATCAAACACCGGATAGCGGCGCATGAACAGATCCGGATGCGCAATATACGCGAACAGACCGGTTTCAATTCCCTTGACTGCGCTGTCCACATAGTGCGCCAGATCCCCGGCAGTCTTTGAATCGCCGAAATAACGGCCCGTCTCGTCGCTGCCCTCGTAATGGCAGCCGAAGATCAGGTAATCAAGCCTTTTGGCTTCTTTGATTTCTGCCAGCCAGTTCATGTACTGCGGAAAGTATTCGCACTCAAAGCCTGTGAGAAGCTCGATTTTTCCGGCGTACTTCTTCTGGAGTTCGCGCATCGCGGCGATGTACCCGTCCATCTGCGTGATGGGCATGCGCACATGCGGATTCACAAATCCGGATTCATATGGCCACGGCATATGATCCGAAAAGCCGAAGATATCAAATCCGCGTTCAATCGCCGCGGCGATATACTGCTCGTCCGTGCCGTCGGCATGGCCGCAGCGCGCAGTATGCGTGTGATAGTTTGCTTTCATATTATCGTACCCCCTTCTCAGGTAGCTACGCCTGCGGGCGGGACCTCATCCGCCCTTCGGGCACCTTCCCCAAAGGGGAAGGCTTATCTAGTCAATACCGATGCGGGTACAGGGCACGCGGCCTTCGACCAGATCGCTGATGCGGTGGCGGCCATGGCCGATGATCACCGTCGTGCCGCGAAGCGCCGGCTTGAGCGCAAATTCCAGCTTGGCGCGCGCACCGTTTGCGCCCGCGCGGGATGCGCCCACACAGTGCTCCTGCAATTCTCGTACCTTACGCTCCAGCTGCTCCGCATCCGGGGCCAGCACGTCGCGCACCAGCGTTTGAGGATCCTTGGGATCGGCATAGATGCCCTCGGTGGATGTCATAATCAGCAGCACGCGCGTGGAGACAAGACCCGCGATCACCGCCGCCGTCTCGTCGTTGTCCACGCATTCGTGAATCTCCTGATTGCCCTTGTACAGATGGGAAAGTTCCCATTTGCGGTTCTCCTCATCAGAAACCGGGTCGTTGTAATTGACAATCGGGATCGCGCCCTGATCCTTTGCGCGCAGGAAGAGCCTGCGGATATGCTCGCGCTTGTACTTGTCGTTGAAATGCTGGTGCTCCACCAGCACCTGACGCACGGAATAGTCCTGATGGATAAACCGGCGGTACTGCTCCATGAGGATGGTCTGACCCTGAGCGGCGTAGTCGGTCTTTGCGTCCACGCTGTCACATGTCAGCTCGCAGCCGTTGCGCCTCATATAGTCCAGACGGCCGATTTCCGCCGCGCCGGAGGTGACCCAGATCATGCCGGGTTTCAGTTCACGGCCGAGTCTGGAAAAGATGTTATAGTCGATATCGGCGTCCTCGCGGCGGATGAGCGCCATCGAGCCGATCTTGCCGACCAGATCAAAATCGTAATGCATTTGATACCCTTTCATGGTGCTGCCGTCCTTAACGCGAAAACGCTGGGCTGCCGCCCAAACCGTCTCGGGGACGCTGTCCCCGAACCCCTGGCAGGGACATTGTCCCTGCACCCTTCTTCGCTTCGCGCTTTTTGCAGCGTTTTTCCGGATTATTTGTGATAGCGTTCGCCCGCCGCGATCTTGAGCGCGCGGTAGGTCTGCTCCAGCAGCATGATGCGCGCCAGCTGATGCGGGAAGGTCATCGGTGAAAACGAAAGCTTTACCTGCGCACGCCGGACCACCTCGTCACAAAGGCCCAGCGAGCCGCCGATGACAAACACCACCCGCCGTCCGGTATCGATGAGCTCCGTCAGCTTTTTGGAGAGCTGCACGGAATCCATCTGTTTTCCCTCGATGCACAGGCACACGACCACGTCGCCCTCGCGCAGCTTGGCAAGGATTGCGTCGCCCTCTTTTTTCTTGATCTGCTCTTCGATGGCGGATGAGGAATTGCTCGGCTCCGGCAGATCCGGCAGCTCGATCGTCTCCCATTTTCCAAAGCGCGTAAGCCGCTTTTCGTACTCAGCCGCAGCGTCGCGCCAGTATTTTTCCTTGAGTTTGCCCATGCAGATGAGCGCCATGTTCATATGCTTCAGCCTCCTGTGATCAGCACCGCAAGCACCAGCAGGCCTGCTGCAGCCAGCGCGGCAATCTCCCTGCGGCTGAGCATTCCGCCCTCCCACAGCTCAAACTGTCCGCCGGCGCTTCGCGCCGTATAAGCCCGGCGAAGCACCGCCGCAAATGCAGCGCAGCCCGCCAGCCGCACGGCGCACGCCGCCAGCGACCATCCGGCAAACAGCCCGCCAAGCCCCATACCGCCAAGCAGAATCAGCGCTGCATTATAGCCCATGTGCATGAGCACCGGCGCCAGCAGCGACTGCGTGCGCAGCGTCATCAGGCACAGAAGAAGGCTCAGCAGCACATAGCCGGTCAGCTCGCCCAGCCCGCCTGCATGCACAAGCGCAAAGCACAGCGACACGGCCGCCGATGCGCGCAGCACGCCATGTCTTTTAAGCGCGCCCAGCAGATATCCGCGGAAGAACAGCTCCTCGCATATAGGCGCGATCACCGCGCTCTTGAGAAGCAGCGCCGCCAGCGCAGCAGGCTGCGCCTGTGCGCCGGACGCTGCGGCTTTCGCGCCCCCGGCTGCGCCGATCAGATCCACGGCAAGCGACACCGGGCAGACAGACAGCACGCCCAGCAGCGAAATCCACAGCATCTGCGTGCGTGAGAGTCTGCCAAGGGGCACAACGTCTGCATGATCTCCGTCCAGCACACAAAGGCCCAGATACGCGCCGCCGCCAAAGGCGGCAATCGTCGTGCCCGTCTGCAGCAGCCAGCCAAGCCAATGCGGCAGCTTTTCCGGCAGCAGGCGCGCCGCCAGCGTCAGCAGGCATGCTGCGAGCGTCAAAAGAAGCGCGGAGCGCATCCTGACACGCCGCCGCGCTTTGACGATATTCAGTTTTGTTCTCTGAATAGCCATTACTTATTGAATACGTAGTCCCTCTGAATAAAGTAGCTGAGCATGAACAGCACCAGATCGACAGGAATCTTGATGATCGCCGCAGAAAGCGGAATCACGCCCGGCAGCACCTGCACAAGACCCGCGCCCAGCAATCCCTGCACCACGCACAGCGCGTAGTACTTGATCATGGAACTCCTGCCGCCGCGTCCGCCGAAGACAGTGTGCTTGTTCAGGTTGTAATTGACCTGAGAGGACACGATGCGCGCCAGCGCGTAGCTGACCAGCGCGGGCAGGCCGAACGTGCCCAGACACAGCCAGTAGAGCGCATAATCGATGACAAAGGACGCAATCGAGGAGAACAGGTACTTGAAGATGACCATGTAGATCTTGATTGCATCGCGCACGGGATTGAAGTGGCTGCCCTTGTTGTCATCGATGTAGATCGTCTCGATGGGCACCTCGAACACGCCAAGGCCCATATCGCGCAGCTTGAGCAGCACGTTCATCTCATACTCGTAGCGCTCGCCGTCAATGCGCGCCATCGCCGGCAGAGAAGAAGCCGGCAGCGCGCGCAGGCCCGTCTGCGTATCGCCGACCTTCACGCCGCTGGCCAGCGCATAGACAAAGCGCGTGATGCGGTTGCCCCACAGGCTCTTGAAGGGCACATTGCCGGTAAACGCGCGGGAGCCGAGCACCAGCTTGTCCGGATGCGCATGCAGCGCGTCAATCAGGCGCAGGATATCCTTGGGGGTGTGCTGGCCGTCCGCATCGGCGGTGACGATGCCGGCCATATCCGGCCATCTGAGCATCGCGGCATTGATACCGGTCTTGAGCGCTCTTCCCTTGCCCATGTTCACCGCATGCACGGCGACCTCGGCGCCCAGCTTTCTGCAAGCCTCAAAAATATGCGCAAAAGCCTCCTGGCCGCCGTCGTCCACCAGCAGCACGTCAAGGCTGTTTTCCACAATCAGCTCGCGCGTCAGATCGATGAGGCGCTCGTCCGGCTTGTAGGCGGGAATGAGCACAACGGCGCGCTTTTTGTTCGTATCGTTCATCTATATCTCCTTTGATATCAGGAATTCTCTGATTGTAAGATCATGTGCAGACAAATGCCGACACTTGTCATAAGTATACTGCCGCACATAAAAAAAGTCAATAACGGTATGCCTTTTTTGCTGCCGGAATCCACAGGCGAATTGCGTATGCGCCTTGCATGAGGGCGGCGTTTGTGTTACAATAGTTAAATCATGAGCGATTTTGGAGCGGACCCGAGTCCCTCTTATATCTGAAGGAGGCTTTGCCTTATGGAACAGAATCAGACCCCCGTCAAGAAGCAGCGCATTCTCTCCGGCATCCAGCCCACCGGCACCCCGACGCTGGGCAATTACATCGGCGCAATGCGCAACTGGAAGCTGCTGGAGGACGAGTACGAGTGCCTGTACATGGTCGCCGATCTGCACACCATCACCGTGCGTCAGGAGCCGGCCAAGTTCCGCCAGAACGCGATGCAGATGCTGGGTCTTCTGCTCGCCTCGGGCCTTGACCCCAAGAAGAGCACGCTGTTCTTCCAGAGCCATGTGCATCAGCACGCCGAGCTGGCGTGGCTGCTCAACTGCTACACCTACATGGGCGAAATGAACCGCATGACCCAGTTCAAGGACAAGAGCGCCAAGCATGCCGACAACATCAACTGCGGCCTGTTCACTTATCCGGTGCTCATGGCCGGCGATATCCTGCTCTATCAGGCGAACCTCGTGCCTGTGGGCAAGGATCAGATGCAGCATCTGGAGATCTGCCGCGACATCGCCCAGCGCGTCAACGGCGTGTACGGCAATGTGTTCACCGTGCCGGAGGGCTATTACTCCAAGGTCGGCGCGCGCGTGATGAGCCTGCAGGAGCCGACCCGCAAGATGAGCAAGTCCGAAGCGGAAGACAGCTTCATCTCCGTACTGGATACCCCGGATATCATCCGCCGCAAGTACCGCCGCGCGGTCACCGACTCCGAGGCCTGCGTCCGCTTCGATCCGGAAAAGCAGCCCGGCGTTTCCAACCTGCTCTCCATCATCGCCGCACTGACCGGCGAGGACATCGAGAAGGTTGCCGCCTCCTTCGAGGGCAAGGGTTACGGTGATCTCAAGGCCGCCGTAACCGACGTCACCATTGATGCGCTCGCCCCGATTCAGGCGGAATTTGCCCGCATCATGAAGGACAAGAAGTACATGGAAGAGGTCTACCGCGAGGGCGCGCAGCGCGCGGGCTATCTGGCCGAGCGCACGCTTGCCAAGTTCATGAAGAAGATCGGCTACGTCGCCAAGTAAGCGAACTGCTTTTTCACATGCACGCAGCGCTGCAGCCATGCCCGATCGATCAGAATTGATTCATTTCCCGCGCAGAAAGCTCTGTGCGGGAAATTTTCATATCTGCACACATTCCGCTTTACATCGCAACAGTTTGTGGTATAATGTTTTCACTGGCACAAGATATGGAGGGATGACCCATGTGCATCGTCAATATTACCGGCGGCAAGCTCCCGCAGGAGGAAATCAACGCCTACATCGCCCGCGGCGCCGAGCTCTACGGCCGTGAGCCCGATTCCATCGACGTTCGCGTAGACGGCGATTATGTGGAATTGGCCTATCATTATCAGCAGCAGCCCTTCCACCGCATCCGCCGCATTACCGGCTATCTGGTGGGCACGCTTGACCGCTTCAACAACGCCAAGCGCGCAGAGGAGAGCGACCGTCTCAAGCACAGCATCAGCATGCAGTGACAATCGACGCAGGCAGGAGGAACAGCGGTTCTTCCTGTCTGTTTTTTTGCCATGGAATTGAAACGTCCCAAAGAAAGCCCTCTCAGTCGCGGCTTTGCCGTGCCGGCTCTCCCTGAAGGAGCTGGCAGGGCATACGCAGCGCTCTGTCCCGATTACAGTCTTTCCCTGCGCCGTACGCAAAACCTGCACGAAGTCCGTTTTCCCTTGACACCTTCGAACCGAAAACGTACAATGAAGTCATCTGATTGCATCATTCCATCGTCAAGGTGATTTATGAATTCAAAGCATACTCCCTCCTCTCCATCGCCAGAGCGCATCACAGGCAGGCACGCCTTCCTTCTGGGCGCTCTTCTTGCACTTTTTGCCCTTGCCCCGGCGATCATCCCCTACGGCGGGCGCTTCGTCACGCGCGGCGACTATATCGAGCAGCAGCTTCCCTTCATCCTGGAAACGCGGCGTATCCTGCGCGCAGGGCTGAGCGGCTACTCGTTCAATACCTTCCTCGGTGCGCCGAGCGTGGGCAGCTACGCATTCTACACGCTGGGCAGCCCGTTCGTCTGGCCGCTGGCGCTGCTGCCCCAGAGCCTTGTGCCCTTTGGCATCAGCCTCATGGCCATATGCAAGCATGCCTGTGCCGCGCTGACCAGCTTCCTCTATTTTGACAGGATGGTCAAAGAGCGCCGCCTTGCGCTGCTGGGCAGCGTGCTCTACACGTTTTCCTCGTTCACCGTCGTCAACACGCAGTTCTATCACTTCACAGAAGTGATCGCCTTCTTTCCGCTGATCCTGCTCGGGCTGGAAATCGCCATGGGCGATCACCCGCGCCCCGGGCTGCTCGCGCTTTTCTGCGCGGTCAATGCGCTGGTCAATTATTACTTCATGTTCTCCAGCGCGCTGCTGGCGGCCCTGTACTTCGCATTCCGCTTCTTCTCGGAGGACTGGAAAGCGGCGCGTACCTTCCGCCGTGTGTTCTGTGCGGTTTTTGAATGCGGCGCGGGCTGCGCGCTCTCGGGCGTGATCCTGCTGCCCTCGCTCATGCATATGCTCACCATCACGCGCACTGGCGCGGGCACGGTCTCTCTGCTTTCACAGGTTTATTCTCCCGCTGCGGTTCTTGAGCGCATCCGCGCGCTGCTCATGCCCATTGAGAGCAATGTACTGCACGCCTATTACGGCGACGCCCCCAGCTGGAGCTCGGTGGCAGGCTATCTGCCCGTCTTCGGCCTGACGGGCGCAGCCGTCTTTGCCTTTTCCCAGAAGAAGCAGCGCTGGCTGAAAGCTCTGCTTGCCCTGCTGCTCGTATGTTCGTTTGTGCCGGCGCTGTGCGGTGCGTTCTCCCTGTTCACCAATACCAGCTATACCCGCTGGTGGTACGGTCTCGTGCTGCTGCTTGTGCTCGCGACGCTCCATGGTCTTGCCGCAGCCAAGCCGCGCCGCGCATGGCTGATCTGCTTTGGCGCATGCTCGCTGCTTGTGCTCGCGCTCACTGCGCCCTTCCTGCTGCCCGAACGCATCGCTTCCCTGCTGCCCGGGCGTATGGCGCAGCTCCTGCTCAACCGGCGTCTGGGCGCCTATGCGCCGGATTCGCTGCGCGTGCTCTCCGTCGCGCTGTCGCTGACGGGCGCAGGCGCGCTGCTCCTGCTGCTTGCCAAAAAGCCGCGCTTTGCGCCTGCGCTGGCGCTTGTCTGCGCCGCCGCCTGCATCCAGTATGCCGGGTATATCGCCGTGGGCGACCGCGCCGTTCTCTCCGGCGGCACAGCGCCCGGCAATGGCGTGTATACGCTTGATCAGATCGCAGATCCCATGCTATCCGCGCTGGACGCAGACGAGCCCGATTCGTACAAGCGCATCGATTACGGGCGCCGCCTGCGCAACTACGGCCTCGCACGCGGTTATTCGTCGCTGACCTGCTTCTCCTCGCTGCGCACAGCGACCGTGGGCAGGTTTGTCTCGATGGCCGGTTTCGGCTTTGACGAATCGACCACCGTCGCCCCGCCGGACGATCAGGCAGCCGTCCGCGCGCTGCTCTCGGTGACGGAATACCATCGCTTTGACGAACACGAAACAATCCCCGAAGGATTCGTCTACGACCGCGAGGAAAACGGCTTTTCAGTCTATGTCAATCCGAACGCCGTTCCGATGGGCTTTCTGCAGACAACCGTCACCGGCACGCATCATCAGCGCATGGACAGCGAAACCATCGGCACGGTGCTGCTGGCCGCCGCCGCACTGGACGACGCATACCTTGAGCGCTTTCAGGACCGCATGGACGTGCTGGACGTATACAGCATTCCCGCATGGCAGCAAAGCGTCAGCCGCCTCCAGCAAAACGCCTGCGACCGCTTCGAAACGACGCGCAGCGGCTTCACCGCGCACATCAACGCCAAACAGGCCGGACTCGTCGTCTTCACCATCCCGCATGACAAGGGCTTTTCCGCCGCAGTGGACGGCAAGACCGCCGAGATCATCCCCTGCGACGTATCGTTCATGGGCGTGTGGGTCGAGCCGGGCGAGCATGAAATCGTCTTCACCTACCGCACACGGATGTTTTCCGCAGGCGCACTCCTGAGCCTGCTTGCAGCCGCCGCGCTCAGCGCGTATATGGTTTACTCCAAGAAAAAGAAGCTCCCGTAAAAAGGAGCTTCTTCTCTTTTTGGGATTACGGCAGCTGTGCAAACACGTCGCCCAGCTTTTCATGCAGTACAAGGTTGGCGATATCGTCGCGCTTGGTCTCGGTCTTATTGATGAGCACCAGCCGGTTGCCGGGATATTCATCCAGAAATGCCGCCGCCGGATAGACCGTCAGGCTCGTACCCGCCACGATCAGCAGGTCGGCGCGGCGGATCGCGTCCAGCGCGCCGGAGATGGTGTATCCGTCCAGCGCCTCCTCGTAGAGCACGACGTCCGGCTTCACCCTCGAGCCGCAGTCCGGGCACACGGGTATATGATCCATTTTCATGAACGCCTCCAGGTCATATACCTTTGCGCAGCCCCGGCAGATATTGCGGTGCACGCTGCCATGCAGCTCGTACACATTGCGGCTGCCTGCCAGCTGATGCAGGCCGTCGATATTCTGCGTGACGACGGCCAGCAGACGGCCTTCCTGCTCCCACCGGGCCAGCGTTTCATGGGCGATATTGGGTCTGGCGTCCGGGTAGAGCATGCGCGTGCGGTAGAATTCGAAGAATGTCGCCGGATGCCGCTGATAATAGGTATGCGAAATGATCGTCTCCGGCGGCTCGCGGAATTTCTGATGATACAGCCCGTCCACGCCGCGAAAATCCGGAATGCCTGATTCCGTGCTCACGCCCGCGCCGCCGAAAAAGACGATGCGGCTGGATTCCTGCACCCATGCGCTGAGCGTTTCCAGCTTCTGCTTATCCATAAAATCCCTCCATCGTCTGCGCGCGAGGGGACGTCGGGGATTTCATCCCCAATCCCCTGCCAAGGGACTTCGCCCCTTGGCCCCATGTTCGCTTCGCGCATCACATTCGTATCTATCCGGAAGCCACGTCAGACCAGCATCCTGCCCGAGCGGATCGGGGTATCCAGCCGCCCCTCGGCCAGCATGCGCATCGCATCAAACAGCGCCTGCGGGCACTCATGCTCATCCTCCAGCGATTTGAGTCCCCGCTTCATGATATCCTGCAGATAGACCGCATCCCTCTCCCGGATGCGGCATTTTTCACCCGCGCTGCAGCCGGGACAGAGCACGCCGCCATGCTCCGGGCTGAAGCTGCCGATAATCACCTCATCGCCCACCCTGTTTTGCAGAACGGGCGTGGAGCAGCGCGCACACCGGCCCACCTGCGGCCTGAAGCCCAGCAGCGAGGAAAGCCCCATCACAAACACCGCCGTCACCCGCCGCGCCTCAACGTCGCCGTAGCACAGGTGCGCCAGCGAGCGCAGCAGCAGCATGAACAGACGCTCGTTTTCCTGCGCCGGCTGGATCGCCGCCGCGCATAGCTCCAGCATATACATGCCGTGGGAGAGCTTTTCGTAATCGCTGCGCAGCGCGTAATACGTATCCGACACCTGACAGGAAACGACCGTCGCGCGTTCGCTCGTCTGATAGAGCACATATTCGCCCGCGCAGAACAGTTCGCTCGCCGCCATCAGCGGGCTTTTCTGCCGACGGCAGCCGCGGCACAGCGCGTCGATGCGGCCCATCGTCGGCGAAAAGAGCGTGATCATGCGGTCGTTGTCGCGGTAATCCGCGCGGCGCACCACGATGGCGTTCGTCGTAATCTGGGGCATGTTACTCTTCCTCTTTTTCCTCTTCTGCTGCTTTTTCCTCTCTTCTGAGCACGCGCGGAATAAATCTCGCGGCAAACCGGCCCTTTCCCTTTTCCTTCACATAGAAAAAGCCAATGACGGAAAACACAGCCGCGCCGATAAAATTGACGACCAGATCCTTCATGGTATCGTTGAGGCCCACGTCCAGATAGCCGCCAAGTCCCAGCGCCGTCTGCGTGCCGTCCGCATGCACGATCATCACATCGGCAATATCCCGGATCACATGCACGCGGTTGCTGCGCGTGGGATCGAGCTCGACTGTACGGATGGCACGGATGATCGTATCCTTCTGCATATCCAGCCCAAGGAGCCTGTCGCCGAAATACTCAAAAAACTCCCACAGAACGCCCACTGTCATCGAAAAACAGAAGGCGACGATCGCCAGATACACAGGAGAGAGCCTGAAGGAAAACCTGTCGCTCCTGTTGAGCATATCCACCAGCGCAAAACCGACCGCCGCGCACAGGAATCCATTGAGCGTGTGGAGCATTGTGTCCCAGTTGGGCACGCGGATATAGAAGCTGTTGATTTCGCCGAGGATTTCTGCGGCGAAGATAAACAGCAGGATGATGATTTCCAGCGTCGTGGGCAGCTCAATCTGCAGCTTTCTGGTCAGCACGCTGGGCAGAATCAGAAGCCCCAGCGTCAGGCCGCACACGAACACGCTTTCATAATGACCGCGCAGGGCAGCGCGCACGAGCGAAAAGATGACCAGTCCGCGCAGCACCAGATACACCGCCAGCGTCGCCTTGTTGCTGTAATACGGCACTTTCTTTCCTTTTGCTTTTTTTACATTTGCTTGCTTGCATTTCATCGGGTTCCACCAAACCTTTCCTGCTTTATTATACCATGGCCCGTCCCCTTCACAAGCGCTTTACCGCCTGACCGGAGAAATTCTTTGCATGAAAAACGGCGGGCTTTCGCCCGCCATGGATTGTATAATCGTTTATTCGGCAATCATCGCCTGAATCGTCTGCTCCAGATCCGCTCTGGGGATCACACCCGTGTGGCGGCCCTTCAGTTCGCCATCGGGCGAGACGAAGATCGTCGTGGGCATGGAACGGATGGCATACTTGAGCGCCGCATCGCCGTCCGAGTCAAAGTAGACGGGGAATGTCCAGCCGCCGTCCTCCACCATCTTTTTACCGTTTTCTTTGGTGTCGTTGCCGAAAGCGCAAAGATTCACCATCATGAAGGTGACCTGATCGCCGTACTGATGATAGAACTCGTCAAAATACGGCATCTCCATCCGGCACGGGCCGCACCAGCTGGCAAAGAAATTGACGATCACCGGCTTGCCGCGCATATCCTTGAGCGATACCGGATTCCCCGCGTCGTCGTACGCCGTGAAATTGGGCGCCATATTGCGCATCACAGGACCCATGACCTCCGTCCCGGGCGCATCGGTCGGCTTCGGCGTGACAGAGACCTGCGGCACACCGGTCACTTCCGGCGCAGCCGTTGCTTGCGGCGCAGGCTGCACGCTCACCGTCTGCGGCGCAGACGCGCTGCTCTGGAGCATCAGCGCAAAGCGGCTGTACAGGCCCGTCATCATTGCCAGACCCACGAGCACCAGAAATACGCCGCACACGCGGTTGACCGCCTTGTAATGGCGCTTGATCGCAGCAAATGCACCCTTAAGCCTGTCGATAAGCACCGCACAGAGCACAAACGGAATGCCCATGCCCAGCGAATAGCACGCCAGCAGCAGCGCGCCGGCGATCACGGATCCCTTTGAAGCAGCCAGCATCATCGCAGAACCCAGCAGCGGCCCCGTGCATGGCGTCCAGCCGACGGCAAACACAGCGCCCAGCAGCGCGCATGATACATAGCCCTTTTGCTGCACCTGCACGCCCGGCTTCACAGTCTTATCCAGCAGGGTGATATGCAGGACGCCCGCATAGTGCAGGCCCAGCAAAATCATGAGCATGCCGCAGATGAGGTTTACCTCGCGCTGATAACGCACAAGCAGCGCGCCCAGCGTGCCGGCAAACACGCCCAGCAGCACAAACAGCGCCGTAAAGCCCGCCACGAAACACAGCGCCCGGGCAATCGTCTTCTTCGTCTGTTTGCCCTCGCCCGAGCCGGCAAAGTAGAGCACGTACACCGGAATCATCGGCAGCACGCACGGAGAGATAAATGTGATCAGGCCCTCAATAAGCGTCGTCAGAGCCTCCAGAATGGTGATATTCAAATTCACACCTCTAAATTGGTCCTATGTTCGGTTCTTATATGATGGCAATGGCTGCCCTCAGGCTGCCAGCGCCACATCCAGCACCATCATCAGCGCAAAGCCCAGCGCAAAGCCGATCGTACCGATATTGGAATGGTTGCCCACGGCAGACTCAGGAATCAGCTCCTCGACGACGACATAGATCATCGCGCCGGCAGCAAATGCCAGCGTCACCGGCAGGATGGGCGAGAGCCAGCGCGCCAGCAGCATCGTCACGATCGCCGCAATCGGCTCCACAATACCCGAGAGCGCGCCCATGGCAAACGCCCGGTGCTTGCCCATACCCCGGCTGCGCAGCGGCAGGGAGATGATTGCGCCTTCCGGGAAATTCTGGATCGCGATGCCCAGCGACAGGGTGAGCGCGCCGGCCAGCGTGGTGATTGCGTTTCCCGCGCCGATGCCCGCGAGCATCACACCCACGGCCATGCCCTCGGGGATATTGTGCAGCGTAACGGCCAGCATCATCATCGTGGATTTGCCCAGCTGGCAGCGAAGGCCCTCCGGCTCCTCGCAGGCCATATGCAGATGCGGCACCAGCTTATCCAGCAAAAGCAGGAACGCCATGCCCAGCAGGAACCCTCCCGCCGCCGGCGCAAACGCCAGACGGCCCAGATGCGCGCTGCTGTCCATCGCGGGAATGAGCAGCGACCACACGGATGCCGCCACCATCACACCTGCGGCAAAGCCCAGCAGCGCCTTATTCACGCGCTCGCTGAGTTCACCCTTTGTCACATAGACGCACGCGCCGCCCAGCGCCGTGCCCACAAAGGGAAGCAGAATGCCCACAAACGTCCAGATATTCATATTCCTGTCCTCCTTATCAGAGAATACAAATCCTCGCTCAAAATTTAATGAGAATCATTCTCATTTCCTGATCTGATTATACTGAATCCTGCCGGGTGTGTCAATCACTTACTGAAATATATTTTTGCGCATTTTTAAAAAAAAGGGTTGCAAAATCCGTTTTCCTGTGGTATACTAATCATCGTTCTGAAACAAGTTCATAGCTCGGGGCATTAGCACAGTTGGTAGAACGAGATGGTTCGTTTACATCCCCAGCTTGTGTTCCTATAGAAAGCAGTTAATAGTGAGTCTGCATAAAATTCACACCATATATTCGGGGCATTAGCACAGTTGGTAGCGCGCTACATTCGCATTGTAGAGGTCACCGGTTCGAATCCGGTATGCTCCACCATAAAAGGACTGAAACTTTGATACAAGGTTTCAGTCCTTTTCTTTATGCTCATGCAAATTCCTAATACTAAACGGCAAATGCACCCGGGAATATGAATTTTTCCAGCATAATTCCTTCGCCGCCATCACCGGGATAAAAAATCATCTGAAAAACCGCATAGAGGAAATGCACCCATCGAGGGAGGTGGGTGCATAACAAAACGATTGATTGGGCTTTCGTTTTGTCATTAGGGCTTGGAAATCATGAACACATGATGCTGGAGGCTCTTAGCCATCCCGGCAACGATGAATTATTGGGGCTATGGTATGCAAATGGAGGCAGAGTAACCCATGAGCATTTCAAGCATTGCAGCCTAGCATATCGAGCAGAGGTTCTGTGGTATATCTGAAGCTTTCCACTTTCTTATTCCCCTGCCCCGTCCATCGCGCATCGTATTCTGGGACAAAAAACCATATCGTTTCTATTCGTCATCAATCTGCGACGAATCCGTATTTTGTTTCTTTCCTTCCCGTTTCTTTCCCGCTATCATCTAAACAAATAACAAAGAAAGCGAGGAAGCAACATGAACAACATCAAGAGAATGGTTCTTGCCATTCTGTGCGTACTGGCGCTCTGCCTCACCGCATGGGGCGCTGCTGCGGAGCCTGCGGATTTCATCGGCGAAAACGCATACGGCGCCGGCGGCGTCATCCGCGTACAGGTGACGATGGACGGCGACAAGATCGTCAAGATCAAGACGCTCGAACAGAGTGAAACCGCCGGACTGGGCACCACAGCAATCGTGCAGCTGACCAAGACGATCGTCAAGGCCAACTCTCTGGAGGTGGACAGCGTATCCGGCGCCACCCTCACCAGCATCTCGTTCAAGGCGGCTGTCCGTCAGGCAGTGGAAACCGCGCTTGGCGTCGATCCGACGGCGGGCATTGAGCTGGGCGAGAACGAGTATCTCGGCCTGAGTGAAAATGCGCTCGGCGGCAGGCTGCTCATCAAGGCGACCATCGCCGACGGCGTGATCTCCGCCATCGACATTCTGGAAGCCTACGAGTCCTCTGAGGTCGGCATTCCGGCGCTGGAAACCATGAAGCAGCGCATCATCGAAGCCAACTCGACCGAAGTGGACAGCATTTCCGGCGCGACCGTCACCTGCAAGGCCATCTGCGAGGCCGTGCATCAGGCTGTCGAAAGCGCAGCACAGTAATCTGTCAGGCAGCAAGCCTGAAAGAATAAAGGAGGCAACCTCATGAATCGAAAGCTACTCTCTCTGTTCATTGCCGTCATCATGGCAGTGTGCACCTTCGCCGCTTACGCCGCGGCCGAGGGGAACCCGGAATGGATGCCCGCTGAGTGGGACATGAACGCGGATGTTGTCGTCGTAGGCTTTGGCCCGGCGGGCGCCATGGCCGCGCGATCTGCCATCGAGAACAATGCCAGTGTCATCATCGTTGAAAAGGAATCCAAGGAATTCGCTGGCGGCTCTGCGGCGACGAGCGCGGCGTTCAAGGGCGTGTTCGAGGCGAAGCACCTGTATGAAAGCGCTCTGGGCAGAATGACCATGGAAGAAGCCCAGCGCATGTACGACCTTGAGGAGGACTGCATCCAGTGGCTCAACGACAGGGGCATGGAGTGGCAGGGCTCTGCCGTTGTCGGCAACGGCCGCGGCTTCTACGATGCCGTGGTGAAGGCGATGGAGACGCTGGACGTGCAGGTGCTGTACGAATCCCCCGCCGTGAAGCTGATCGCCGACCCGGCGAACAGGGAAGTCCACGGCATTCAGTGCAAGCAGGCTGATGGCAAGGATCTGTTCATCCGCGCCAACAAGGGCGTTGTCCTTGCGACCGGCGGCTATGCGGCCAACAAGGATCTGATGAGCCGCTTCCACTTCGCGGACATGATCGACTACGCCGTGGCCGGCGCGCCCAACCAGACCGGCGACGGACTGATCATGGCGCTGGACATCGGTGCTGCGCTGGACGGCGTGACCAACCAGCAGATCGAATGGTACACCTTCTCCTTCAAGGCTGCGAGCGATGAGATGGGCACCGGTATCGTCCACACGCCGCCGGCACTCGGACCCTACTCCCATATCTTCGTCAACGCCAAGGGCGAGCGCTTCATGGATGAAGAGATGCGCGTGACCCACAGCAAGTGCCAGATGCCGTTCCTTGCCTATGACGGCACCCATCCGGTGTTCAACGGCTACTTCAACCTGCCGATGTACGTCATCTTCGATCAGGCGATGTTCGAGGGCGGCCCTGTCGGCTCCCATGATGGCGGCTGCACCTACGCCTCCCTTTACGGTATCCACAACTGGAGCGAGGATAATCAGGACGAACTGGATCGCGGCTGGATCGTCAAGGCGGACACCATCGAGGAGCTCGTCGAGAAGCTGGCTGCCCAGAGCGGCAACGATCCCATCGACGCCGAGAACCTGAAGAAGACCATCGAGACGTACAACGCCGGCTGCGCCGAGCAGAAGGACGCTTTTGGCCGCTCCGAATTCATGCTGGATCCCATCGGCGAGGGCCCCTACTACGCAGCACAGCTCGAGCCGACCATCGTGTACACCATCGGTGGTCTGTGCGGCGGCTCCAACGGCGAGACGCTCGACTGGTATGGCAATCCGATCCCCCGCCTGTATCATGCGGGCGACATCGGTCAGCCGACCAAGATGCGCATCTCCGCGCTGTGGGGATGCATGGCGCTGGGCAGCATCGCGGGTGACGCCTGCAGCCAGCTGACCTCCCACTAATCCATCATCAGGCAGAGGCCGCTTACCTTCGTTTCTCATTCCGATGAAGAGAAACAGGGCAGCGGCCTCTGTTCTTTTATTCAAAATACATGCGGATGCATTCAGGCCGGCATAGCTTTACACGGCGGTTAACCTCCTCTATGGAGGGTTCATAGTCGTTGAGTATCCAATCTATCGTGGCTTGCGCACAAATGGATGCATACATCCGGATCGCGTAGAGCTGATCCTCCGTCGGCTCCGGAGCAGATGGATTCCGGTATTTCACAATATTCTGATAGAAGTACGCCGCAAGATAATCCAGCATAGAATTCTGCCCCCGATAGGCAGCAACACTGCGATAGAACTTGCGGTGCTTCCTCAATTCTTCCAGATCACATACGCACCATTCTTTCGAGCGGCGGAGATCAGGCGACCCGCTGACGATCGGATCCATCCAGGAATGATAGAGCCAGATGGCAACCTCGTATTTATCCGGGAAGAGCCGGTAAAATGTCGATTTGGAAACCC
The DNA here is from genome assembly GCA_017545905.1 of Clostridia bacterium. Classification (GTDB taxonomy): domain Bacteria; phylum Bacillota; class Clostridia; order Christensenellales; family Aristaeellaceae; genus Ventricola. Next base: position 43,789 of record JAFWXL010000098.1, read on the forward strand.
CGGCTTTCCTGCAGAGCTCCTGCGTGGAGATCTTCTCCAGAGAGCTGTTCTCCACCATCTCAATAAAGGCAGCAGCAATCTGCTCCCGTTCTTTCTGTTTGTTCGCTTCTCTCATGGTGCATTTCCTTCCGTAGCCAGTCTGATTGATTCTTATTATACATCACAACATACGGTATGCAAACACCCGTTCATCAAGTTTTCTTGATCTTTCACCCATTTCCCCCTCCGTATAATCATATGACTATCGTCTAATTTGTTAACGGATTGACAGACACGATGTATGGTGCTACAGTTAGCTTTTCTTGTAGTTTCTGCGGAGAGATTGCGTATCGTTTCGCAGAGCCTATCTACAACCTTATTCAAGGAAGGAAATACTTGGTTCCGAAAACCTCGGAGCCGTATTTCCTTCCAAATTTGTTCTATAGGGTTCATTTCCGGCGTATATGGCGGAATGAAGAACAAGTGGATATTATCCGGGATATCCAGTTTTGCAGATTTATGCCATGCGGCACCGTCGCAACACAGAAGAATCCTATCATTCGGATAAATCTTGGAGAGGGTACTGAGAAACACGTTCATGCACCCACTATCACAGTTGGGCATAATCAGAAAATGCCCTTCCCCAGCCAAGGGTTCTATCGCTCCATACACATACCGATATTCCCGTATATGATGGTACGGAACGCTGGGACGCTGCCCTTTGATCGACCAACAGTATTTGGGCTTATTGATCCGGCCAAAACCAGCCTCATCCTGAAACATCAAGCGTACTTTTGGAGCACCCGATTCTTGCATTTTGGCTACGGTTGCTTTAAATTTTTTGAGGCTTCTATAGCCTCCTCACTTGCCTTTTTCGGATGTCTGGATCTAGGCATGATTTTTCTCCAGCCATGACGATGGAGCACATAGTAGATCTGCGTATCACTTACTTTAGGCATGATTATTCCTCCTCAATGTGCTTGAACATCAAGCCGGTAATTACCTCGGGGAGACCAACCATGAATACTACCGCAGGATAAATGATATTGCTCCAATTGATGCTGCTAGCGACCTCTTTGGGAATCATGAGCAGAATCACCGATAATGATGGCGCTGATTATACACATGAAGCGGAATATTTCATTTTTGGGCAAAAGAGTCTTGCGGAATTTCCGCTTTTTAGTATAATAGACATAGGACGTATGACGTGCAAACAGGCGTCAAACAAATGTGCCGTTCGCAGCGCACCTGGTAGGAACGCAGACTGGGCTGCAAAGTAGGCTGTACCCGCATCCATAGCATTTGCCGCCGGACAAACTATTGCGAACGAGGCAGCAGTGCTATAAACGATTCTCTGAGAAAAGGAAGAAAACGTATGTCTCCAAAGATTCTGGGAAGCATTCAAAACCTAAAAAATAACGACAGTCCGCTACCGGTTCTCGTTGCAGAAAAAATTCGCGACGTAATCATTGACGAGCATCTGGAAATCGGAGATAAATTGCCAAATGAGTTCGAACTTGCACAGAAGCTGAATGTCGGTCGCGGCACGGTGCGCGAGGCAATCAAGCTGCTTGTGGCACGCAATGTTTTGGAAATTCGTCGCGGCACGGGCACCTTCATCGCGGACAACACCGGCATGGTCGACGACCCCTTTGGTCTTGCCTACATGGAGGATGATGTCAAGCTTGTTCGCGAACTCTTTGAAATTCGCATGCGCATGGAGCCCTGGATTGCAGAGATTGCCGCAAGGAAAGCCACGGAAGAGGATATTGAGCAACTCAACAAAAAAGCCTGTGAGGTTGAAGATCTGATTCTCGCAGGAAAAGATCATCTGTATAAAGATGAAGAGTTCCATGAGAGCATTGCTAACTGCACGAAAAACCGTGTGTTGCCAAAGCTGATTCCGGTCATCATGTACAGCATTCATCTGTTTGCCGAAATGAACCAGCACCAAAAGCTCAAGGAGACCATCACGACTCATCGTGCCATCGTGGACGCCATCGCTGCGCATGATCCCCAGCGTGCGTATGATGCTATGACCGAACACTTACAAATGAACAGAAATAGCATCCCGTCTCTTTCTGATTCCCAAAACCCGTTTCAGAATAATGATCCTTTCCACTCGTTCAACCCGAAGTAAGAGAGCTTCGGGTTTTTTGTTTTATTCTACAACTCTTTGAATCGCATGTTTGGAGAGATTCGTCACGGCGCGGGATTATTGAGTGCTTACTACAAACGAGCACAAAAGAGACAATTTTTTATGAAATAGGCTTGACAGTTCTCCCAAATTCTGTATAATATAGATATGACGTCACACATCATACGTCCTATGTCAAAATAGATCGGGAGGAATCATGTATGAATACCAGCGCCGTGCGTATCCGCTGGATGAACGATGCATGCTATGAGATCCGTCTGCCAAACGGAAAGGCAGTGTTGATTGATCCCTACATCGACGAGAGCAAGTATGCCCAGTTGACCTACGACGACGTAGATCAGGCAGATTATGTGCTGATCTCACACACGCATTTTGATCATGTGGTTGGGCTTTCGGCAATTCTATCCCGCTTTGAGCCGCAGATCTATGTGGGCAGCGTTTCCGGTATGGAACTAGCCCATCAATACGACATTCCTGGCTATCTGATGAATCTTTGCAGCGCAGGCGATGAAATTGTCACTGAAGATTTTATCCTTCGCTGTTTCCGTGGACGCCATACGAAGATCGGCCCTATCGACAAGCCCTCCAACTGGGAAGAAAACGTGCGCCACGAAGGACTTGATCCGAACACGGTTGCCCTCAACATGTTGGGGAGCTATGAATACATGATCTATGAGCTGGAGCTTCCTTCCAAGCTGCGCATCCTTGTCTGGGGCGGCGCAGCGACAGAGGATGCCATCGCTCAGGCCGCGCATTACGATCCGGATATTACCATCGCCCAGCTTCCGCGTGAAACGCCGGAGCAGATCGGCAGGCTCTATGCAGCCATCGGCGGGCGCGTGATTTTCCCACATCATCATGACTTCTTTGTCGCTCAAGGTGAAGCTGGCATGAAGATCATCTCGGACACGGTGGAAACTGCCGCAAGACTTGCCCCGGACACCGTCATCTGTTGCCCGAAGAAGGGCGTCTGGTACTCGGTTCAGACCGGCATCGACCCGGTTGAATAAAAAAGCAAAGGAGAATGAACCATGAAGAAGTCTATCGCGATCCTCCTCACTCTGCTCCTCGTCAGCCTCTGCGCTTTTGCCTGCGCGGAAGTCACCTGGCCGAACGGAACCGTCACCATTAAGATCGCTGCCAACGCCGGTGGCGGTACTGACAACTACGGTCGTGTCTTTGCCTCTGCCTTGCAGAGAGGTACCGGCGAAGCCTTCACCATTGTGAATGATTCCACCGGTAATGGCACGGTGGCCTTCGAGTCTGTCCGCAACGCCAAGCCGGATGGCAATACCCTGCTGTTCTACCACAGCACCATGGGCATCCAGTACTATCAGGGTGGCTATGATTACAATCCGGCTGACGAAAATGCCTTCACCGTCATCGCCAACTGCCCGAACGGCAGCAGCAGTGATGTTCTGGTCGTTCCAGCCAATGCTCCGTACAAGACCCTCGATGAGTTCGTGACCTACTGCCAAGAGCATCCGGGCGTCATCTTCGGCAACCAGAACGGAGGCTTCGGCCAGCTAGAGTTCCTGCTGTTGAACAGCCGTGCGGAGCTGAATGCCCGCTTCGTTGATGCCGGTGGTCAGGCGGATACCATCATCGCGCTGCTTGGCGGCAATATCGATGCCTGTTTCATCGGTGTTGAGGCTGCTGCTCAGTATGCTGAGTCCGGCGATATGGTTTGCCTCGCGATCTGCGACTCTGAACGCAGCGATTTCGTGAAGGACGTTCCGACCTTCACCGAGATGGGCTATGACATCGTTTTCAAACCGACCATGATTGTCCTGGGACCGGCAGGCATGGATCCGGAGCTTGTCACCGCGATCAACAAGGCGTTCGACTATGTTTCCACCGATGCTGAGGCGATTGAGGCTTATGCCAAGATGAACCAGAGCTACACCCCGTCCACCGCTGAGGAAGCAAAGGATATTTGGGTGAAACACTGCGCCACCATCAAGGAAGTCTGCGAGCTTGCGGGTTACGACGTTTCCGACAAGTAAGCCGATTCTGACAGCACAAAAGAAAAACGATACATTTCGAAACCGGAAGGGGTGCTGCCTGCACGGGCTGCGCCCCTTTTCCCAAATTGTAAGGATTGCTGCTATTTCGGACACAGCAGATGCTTTGCAGATATTACTTATTCAAGAAAGGAAATATCTATGCATAAGGACAAAATCATCGGCTTAGTTTCCTTTGCCCTCGGCGTCATTACGCTGATCGGCGCTTCAATGATCATGGTCGCCAAGATGGCCATTTCCATGGGTGATCCGGGACCTCTTGTTTTCCCATATGTGGCAGGCGGCCTGTTGACGATCTGCGGTATCGGTCTCTTCTTCAAATCTCATGCAGAGGAACCCGTCTTCATGAGCCGTCAGCAGTGGATGCGCGTGGCGACGCTCTTTGCGGCTTTCGTCGGTTATGTCGTTCTGCTGTATTTCTTTGGCTTTGTTCCAGCAACACCAGTGCTGCTTTTCGCGATGATCACAATGTTCTCAGGTGAAAAGAAAATCAGTATCCTTGTGCGCATTCTCTATTCTGTCATTGTGACGGCAATCATCTTTCTGTTCTTTGTCACGTTCCTCAAGACCAACATCCCGCAGGGCATCCTGTTTTAAAGGAAGGAGCAAAGAAAAATGGGCGAATACATTCTTGCGGCTATAGCTTCTCTAGCCTCACCGCTGTGCATGGCGCTGATGTTTGCCGGTGTTGTTTCCGGCATCATTTTCGGCGCGATTCCTGGTCTTGGCGGCGGTATCCTGACCGTTCTCGTGCTTCCGCTGACCTATAAGCTCGATCCTGTCATTGCGATTGCTTTCCTTTGTGCGATCTATGTTGGCGGCACTTCCGGCTCCTACATCGGATCTGTTCTGATGGGCATTCCGGGCGACGTTGCCTCTGTGTCCACCGTATACGATGGCTATATGTTTACCAAGAAGGGCGATCCGGTCCGTGCGCTTTCTGCCTGCGCTGTCGCTAACTTCATCGGCACTGTTCCGTCTATGCTCGTCTGCATGCTGGCTTGTCCTGTGATATCCGCTATTGCCATTAAGCTTGGTCCGTGGGAGTTCTTTGCACTGAGCTTCTGCGCGATCTCCCTGATCGTTGCGCTTTCAAAGGAGAATATCTTCAAGGGTCTCATGGCTGCCGGTCTGGCGCTGCTTGTCAAATGCATCGGCATGGCTCCTGTCTGCGGTACGAAGCGCTTCACCTTCGGTTCCTACTATCTTTCCGGCGGTATCCCGCTGACCTGCATGTTCCTGGGCGTTTTTGCCGGTTCCACCATACTGCTTGAGTTCGGCAAGAATGCCAAGGCTGATACTGCCAGCCTCGTCAAGGTCAGCCGTTTCCGCTGGCCGGGCAAGGATCTCGCTGCCAATGTCGTCAATATTATCCGCTCCTGGGTCATCGGCCTGCTCATCGGCATACTGCCTGGCATGGGCTCCGGCCTTTCCAACGTCGTGGCTTATGCCAGTGCGAAGAGCGCTTCCAAGCATCCTGAGAAGTTCGGCAAGGGCTGCATCGACGGCGTTATTGCACCGGAGGTCGCCAATAATGCTTCTGTCGGCGGCGCTCTGATTCCCTTCATCTCTCTGGGTATTCCGGGCGACGGCTCTACGGCGCTTCTTCTGGGCGCTCTGACCGTTCAGGGCGTTATCACCGGCCCGCTGATGATCCGTAATTATCCTTCCGTTGTCTACATGATCTATCTTGCCTGTATGGTCGGTGCGGCGATGGTACTCATTTTCCAGATCATCGGCATGCCGATCTTCCCGAGCATCCTTAAGATCCCGTATCACTATCTCTATCCGATCATCACTGTTCTGGTGTTCCTCGGAGCGTTTGTCAGCCAGGGCAACCTGTTTGCTATCATCCTGACGCTCATCATGATGCTCCTGGGTGTATTCATGGCTTGGGCAGGATTGCCGACAACGCCGTTTATCCTCACCTTTGTCCTGGGCGATTTACTGGAAACCAACTTCCGCCGCGCTATGAGCTATTCCCGCAATGGCTTGCTGACCTTCTTCCAGCGTCCAGCCTCCTGTGTGCTGCTCATCGTTGCCATTGCCTTCATCCTATATAATCTGTTTGGTGACAAGGTCAAGGCGCTGATCAGCAAGAAGAAGTAATCCCTCAACCATGCCGAAGAGGAGAGAATGATTATGGAACTCATCAGTCAAAAAATGCGCAGGCTGGCGCCGGAAATGGATCCGCTGCGCATCGGTACCGGCTGGAAGCCGGAAGACCTTTCCAAGCCTCAGATCATGATTGAAAGCACCTTCGGTGACAGCCATCCAGGCAGCGGTCATCTGGATCAGCTGGTGGACGCGGCACGTCGCGGCGTGCAGGAAGCGGGCGGCTTCGGTGCACGCTACTACTGTACCGATATCTGTGATGGCGAGAGTCAGGGCACGGACGGCATCAACTTCAGCCTCGCAAGCCGCGAGATGATCGCCAATATGATCGAGATCCACGGCAACGCCACGCCCTTTGACGGAGGCGTATACATCGCCTCCTGCGATAAGGGTATGCCCGCCAATCTCATGGGTCTGGCTCGTGTGAACATGCCCTCCGTCGTCATGACCGGCGGCACGATGAGCGCTGGCCCGGAGCTACTGACGCTTGAACAGCTTGGCATGTACAATGCCAAGTTTGAGCGCGGCGAGATCAACGAGGCGAAGCTCTGCTGGGCAAAGGAAAATGCTTGCCCCAGCTGCGGCGCATGCAGCTTCATCGGTACTGCCTCCACCATGCAGATCATGGCTGAAGCGCTGGGCCTGGCTCTGCCGGGCAGTGCGCTGCTTCCGGCGACCAGCCCGGACCTAATCAGCTATGCCTATGAAGCGGGGAAAAAAGCTGTAGAGCTGGCACTCAAGGGCATTAAGCCATCTGACATCGTCACCATGAAGAGCATTGAGAATGCCATCATGGTACATGCCGCCATCTCCGGCAGCACAAACACCTTGCTGCATCTCCCAGCGATTGCCCACGAGTTCGGCATTGAAATCGATGGCGACACCTTCGACCATCTGCATCGCGGTGCGCATTATCTGCTGGATATCCGTCCGGCAGGTCGCTGGCCAGCCGAATTCTTCTACTATGCAGGCGGTGTCCCGGCGATCATGGAGGAAATTCGCAGCGTGCTTCATCTGGATGTCATGACTGTCACCGGAAAGACACTGGGCGAGAATCTGGACGAGCTGAAGTCAAACGGTTTCTATGACCGCTGCAATACATGGTTGAAAGCAGCCAACGCCAAGTATGGCATCAACATCACCCGTCAGGACATCATCCATCCCTTCGACAAGGCGATCGGTACGGACGGCAGCATTGCCATCCTCAAGGGCAATCTCGCGCCGGAGGGAGCAGTTATTAAGCACACTGCCTGCCCAAAGGAAATGTTCCGTGCCGTACTTCGCGCAAGGCCGTTTGACAGCGACGAAGAATGTCTGGACGCTGTACTTCATCACAAAGTAGAGAAGGGTGACGCCGTATTCATCCGATACGAAGGCCCGAAGGCGAGCGGTATGCCGGAGATGTTCTACACAAGCGAAGCCATCAGCTCCGACAAGGAACTGGGCCGTGCCATCGCGCTCATCACCGACGGGCGCTTCTCCGGCGCTTCCACTGGCCCGGTCATCGGACATTGCAGCCCGGAGGCGCAGGACGGTGGGCCTATCGCGCTGGTCGCGGAAGGCGACCTCATCGAAATCGACGTGCCAGGTCGTGTATTGGCGATCGTCGGCGTTGCTGGTGAGCGCAAGACCCCTGAGGAAATCGATATGATTCTTGCCGAGCGCAAGAAGAACTTCGTGCCGAAGCCTCGTAAGTACAAGAATGGTACGCTTCGCCTCTTCTCTGAGCACGCCGCCTCTCCAATGAAGGGGGCCTATCTCAAATTCGACTGATCAACGGATTCCGCAAAACGAAAGCTCGGTGTTGCACCCACCGAGCCTTTTTTGCACCCAAGAACCAATTTTTGCACCCAAATGCACCCAATGCAAAACGAAAGGGTTATTGCAAAACGATAGCCGGGAATTGTATTAGTTTTTGAGTCATTTCACAAACCGCACGTATCCGTGCGGTTTTTTATGTTTCCTTTTTTCTCTGTCTGCATATACAGAATCAAGGATTCATCCTTTCTTGTGTACATGAACATACTTTGGTATAATATATAATAACATTTTGATTTTCAGTTTTTCTTAATACTACAACTCCTTACGAGAAAAGAGGTTACGCATGGCGACTACACTTTCTCCAAATATAAACTGGCCAACCTTCGCCTATTGCAA
>JAFWXL010000099.1 GCA_017545905.1 Clostridia bacterium
GGGCACCCTGGCTGTCGCCAAGGCGCTGGCCGAGTCCGAGGCGATCACCATCATCGGCGGCGGCGACTCTGCGGCTGCTGTTGAGCAGATGGGCCTGGGCGCTCAGATGACCCACATCTCCACCGGCGGCGGCGCCTCCCTGGAGTACCTGGAGGGCAAGACCCTGCCGGGCGTTGCGTGCCTCGACGAGAAGTAATCGGCGGCTGACGCGACAATATACAATCATTGCCCCGGCCGGCCATATGGCCGTGCCGGGGCTTATCTTATGAACAGAAAAAAGGAGATTACTATTATGCGTAAGCCGATCATTGCCGGTAACTGGAAGATGAACAAGACCCCGTCCGAGGCCGCGGCGCTCGTCACCGAGCTGATCCCGCTGGTGAAGGACGCCTGCTGCGACGTCGTCGTCGGCGTTCCGGCGGTCAACTTTGCGGCTGTTGCCGAGGTTATCAAGGGCACCAACATCAAGCTGGGCGCTCAGAATATGCACTGGAAGGCCAATGGCGCTTATACCGGCGAGCTGAGCGCTGCGATGCTCAAGGAGTGCGGCGTGGAGTACGTTATCCTCGGTCACAGCGAGCGTCGTCAGTACTTCGGCGAGACCGATGCGACTGTCAATCTGCGCACCCTTGCCGCCGTTGAGGCGGGTCTGACCCCGATCATCTGCGTGGGCGAGAAGAAGGAAGAGCGCGAGGCCGGCTACACCAACGCGCTGGTTGCCTATCAGACCCTGATCGCCCTGACCGGCCTGACCGCTGAGCAGGTGAAGAATGTCGTCGTCGCCTATGAGCCGGTCTGGGCCATCGGCACCGGCCTCACCGCCACCGACGAGCAGGCCAACGAGACCATCGGCGTTATCCGTGAGGCCATCCGCGGCGTCTACGGCGATGCTGCTGACGAGGTCCGCATCCAGTACGGCGGCTCCATGAATCCGAAGAACTGCAAGGGCCTGATGGCTCAGCCGGAGATCGACGGCGGCCTGATCGGCGGCGCGTCCCTGAAGGCTGCCGACTTCTCTCAGGTCGTCAACTTCGACAAGTAAGCAGGGGCATTGCCCCTGCGCCCCTCTTCGCTTCGCGGCGGCGGACAGTGTCCGCTTCCCTTTCGCTTCGCGGTTGTTTGAACCCGTTTCGTTCGGGCAGAGGGCCCTCCGAAACTGCTTGGGCGCGAAGGTTTGAAGCGGATTTGCAGGAGAATATATAGGGGCGGGGCTCTGCCCCCGCCCTGATTTTTGTTAACAGAAGGAGTTTTACCCATGTCCAAGAAACCCGTTCTGCTTTGCATCATGGACGGCTACGGCATGCCGGGTACCACCGAGGGCAATGCCATCGCCGCGGCGAACAAGCCGAATCTGGACGCGCTGTTTGCGTCCTGTCCCTATACCACCATCGATGCCTCCGGCATGGCTGTCGGCCTTCCGGATGGTCAGATGGGCAACAGCGAGGTCGGTCATACCAACATCGGTGCGGGCCGCATCGTCTATCAGCAGCTGACCCTGATCACCAAGTCCATCATGGACGGCACCATGAAGGAGAACGATGTGCTCGTTCGCAACATGAAGGCTGCCATCGACAATGACAAGGCGATTCACTTCATGGGTCTGCAGGGCACCGGCGGCGTGCACAGCCACATTGAGCACCTCTTCGGCCTGCTCGATCTGGCTAAGCACCTGGGCGCGAAGAAGGTCTATGTCCATGCCATCATGGATGGCCGCGACACCGATCCGAAGTCTGGTGCGGGCTTCCTTGGCGATCTGCAGAAGAAGATGGACGAGATCCAGCTCGGCGAGATCGCGACCGTCACCGGCCGCTACTACGCCATGGACCGCGACTCTAACTGGGATCGCGTTCAGAAGGCGTACGCCGCGTTTGTTTACGGCGAGGGCGAGAAGGCCGCCAACTGGCAGGAATGCATGGAGAAGACCTACGAGGCGGGCGTGACCGACGAGTTTGTGCTTCCGTGCGTCACCTGCGAGGGCGGCCGCATCGAGGCCGGCGACACCATCGTTTTCCTGAACTTCCGTCCGGACCGCGCGCGTGAGATCACCCGTACGTTCGTCGATGACGAATTCACCGGCTTTGAGCGCCGCTTCGGCCGCTTCCCGGTGCAGTACGTCTGCATGGCCGAGTATGACAAGACCATGCCCAACGTCGAGGTTGCCTATCCGCCGGTTCCGCTGACCAACGTGCTGGGCGAGTATCTGGCCGCCAATGGCAAGACCCAGCTGCGCATCGCGGAGACCGAGAAGTATGCGCACGTGACCTTCTTCTTTAACGGCGGCCGCGAGGCGCCGTGCGAGGGCGAGGACCGCAAGGTTATCCCGTCCCCGAAGGTTGCCACCTACGACCTCAAGCCGGAGATGAGCGCCTACGAGGTCGCCGACGAGTGCGCCGAGCGCATCCGCAGCGGCAAGTATGACGTCGTCATCCTCAACTTTGCCAACTGCGACATGGTCGGCCATACCGGCGTGTTCGAGGCGGCTGTGAAGGCTGTTGAGGCGGTTGACGCCTGCGTGGGCAAGGTCTGGGAAGCCACTAAGGAAATGGGCGGCTGCATGTTCCTGACCGCCGACCACGGCAATGCGGACAAGATGATGAACGAGGACGGCTCCCCGTTCACCGCGCACACCACCAACGTCGTGCCGTTCCTGGCTGCCGGCGTGGGCGATGTGAAGATGCGCGAAGGCGGCTGCCTGGCGGACATCGCGCCGACCATGCTGCCGTATATCGGTCTGCCGGTTCCCAAGGAAATGACGGGCAAGAGCATCATCGAGGCCTGAGCTTCATAACACACACGGACGGTTCTTCGGAGCCGTCCGTTTTTGCGCGTACGGGGGATGACGTTGGGGATGAAATCCCCAAGCCCCTGACAAGGGATATTGATCCGGGGAACTCGCATAGTCGCGCAAGCGCTCCTTGCGATTCCCGACGCTCCGCCTGCCTGCTTCGCCCACTGGGCGCGGCAGGCTTCGGTCCCCTTGACCCTTCATCGCTTCGCGGCGGCTTGAACAGTCTATACCGTAAAACGCCTCCGCCGGAGGCGTTTTCAGATATCCTTCTTTAAACAGCGCGAAGCGTAGCAGGGAGTCTGAGGGACAATGTCCCTCAGGCAGGGGTTTGGGGATGTAATCCCCAACATATCCCCGTATTGTGACATCTTTGTGAAAACGGAAAAAAGTGGGAAGAATCCGCTGCGTCTGTTCGTCATATGGGTGTAATCAAACAAGGAGGCTGATTGTGATGAACAGAAAGATCTGCGCGGCGCTGCTTGCCGCTGTGATGATGCTGACCGGCGCAGCAGCGCTGGCGGAAAGCCCGGTGTACACCCCTGCGCCCGGGATGATGACGGGCGGTTCTCTGATCACGGTGAAGGGAACGGCGCAGGTGCTGGCTGAGCCGGACGAGGTGTGCGTGACGGCGAATGCGTCGGTGACGGCGGCGACGGTGGGCAGCGCGCAGGAGGAAATGAACGCCATCGTGGCGGAGGCGACGAAGCGGCTGCTTGCTTTGGGCGTGCTGGAGGACGACATGGTCACCAGCAATTACGCCTACTATTCGCGCTATAACTACGACACCAATACCATCACCGGCTATGAGGCCAATCATACGCTGGAGATCACCTGCCGCGATGTGGAGATGCTCGACAGCGTGATCGGCGCGCTGACGGACAGCGGATTTGCCAATATCTACAGCGTGAATTACGATGTATCCACGCGCAGCGAGCTCTACCAGCAGGCGCTGGATATGGCGATCCGCCGTGCGGAGGAGAAGGCGCTGCGCATGGCGCAGACCGGCGGCCTGACGATCACGGGCATCGAAAGCATTTCGGAAAACGACGGATACAATGAGGGCTATGCCGTGAATGTGACGGCGGATGCGGGCCTGATGCGCAGCAAGGCGGAGGGCACGGGCATCCGCTCGGGCAGCGTGGGCGTGAGCGCAGGCGTGACGGTGGTATACAGGGCGCAGCAGTGAACGGCACAGGAGATAAAGAAAAATCAAAGACCGGTTTCCCGTTTGACAGGCGGGAAACCGGTTTTGCGTGTGCCGGGAAATATGCGCGGTCAGGAGAGCTTGCGAATGCTGCCGCCGACGGCGCGGATCTTTTCCTCGATGTTTTCGTAGCCTCTGGCGATGTGTCCGCCGCTGTCGTCGATGAGCGTTTCGCCCTCGGCGCAAAGTCCTGCCAGAATCAGCGCTGCGCCCGCGCGCAGGTCCGTCGCCGTGACGCTTGCGCCGGTGAGATCGTGCGTGCCTTCGACGACGGCGACGCGGTTTTCCACGCGGATATGCGCGCCAAGACGCGCAAGTTCCGCCGCATGCATGAACCGGTTTTCAAAGATCGTCTCCAGAAACACGCTCGTACCCGGCGTCTTGCAGGCGACGGCCATCATGGGCGCCTGCAGGTCGGTCGGGAAGCCCGGATAGACCATCGTGCGGATCTCAAAGGGCTGTCTGGCGCGGCCGAAGATCATCAGGCCGCCCGGCGTATCGTGAATATGTACGCCTGCTTCGCTGAGCTTGAAGAGCAGGCTGCGCAGATGCTCGCTGCGCGCGCCGCGAAGAAAGAGCTCGCCGCCCGTGATTGCGCAGGCGCAGGCCATGGTGCCGGCTTCCACGCGGTCGGAAATAGGCTGCCAGGATGTGCCGTGCAGGGCCTTGACGCCCTCGATGACAATGGTGGATGTGCCTGCGCCGGCGATTCTCGCGCCCATGGACGAGAGAAACGCGGCAAGATCGACGATCTCCGGCTCCTTGGCGGCGTTTTCGATGCGGGTTGTGCCGCTGGCGAGGGTGGCGGCCATGAGCAGGTTTTCCGTTGCGCCCACGGACGGCATGTCGAGGTAGATCGTCGCGCCGCGCAGGCGGCCTGACAGCGTCACGCCGCCGTGATCGTAGCTCACCTTTGCGCCCAGTGCGCTCATGCCCTTGAGATGCTGATCAATAGGGCGCTGCCCGATGGCACAGCCGCCCGGCAGCGGAATGCGCGCCTGCCCCAGTCTGGCCAGCAGCGGCCCCAGAACGAGCACCGAAGCGCGCATCTTGCGCACATCCTCCTCGTCCTGCGGATTTTTGAAATCATCCGCTGTGATGATCAGCGCGCCGTCCTCATGTCTGAGGCGGCAGCCGCAGGCAAGCAGAAGCGAGCTGAGCGTGCTGACGTCGCTGAGCTGCGGCAGACGGTCGATGCGCACGTCTTCACGCGTGAGCAGCGCGCCGCACATGATGGGCAGCACGGCGTTTTTGGACGTGCTGATGGGTATCTCTCCCCGCAGGGGCGGGCTTTCGCGAACCGCATAGTGCGCCATGAGCATCCCTCCGTTTGATCTGGCTTTGCGGCGGCGAATCCCGCCGGAACCGGAGCTTTTGCCCCGCCTGATGGCAGAATATGCATCGCAGGGATCATGTGTCCGCACCGCCGCAAGAGGATTTTCTCCGGCATGCGACGGCGTCATGCCGAAAAGGAAATGCAGGCGTGCGCAGGATTTTCGATTTATGCTGGAAAGAGAACGCGTTTTTTTCGGGCAGAATCGGGAGAACAGGCGGCAGATCATACCGGAGAAGAATCGCTGGCAGAGATGGCATGCGCTGCAGAAACGAAGGTTTTTCGGCCAAAAACGGAAAAAAGCAAGGCAATTTGTGCAGAAGATTTTTTGCGATTGCTTTTGCGCGGCGGGTGGTGTATTGTATTATGGCTGCCGGAAAGCGGTGAAACACGCGTTCCGGTGCGAATATGATGACAGATTGTGAAGGAGCACCGCGATGAGCGAGAAGCTGAACATCCCCGAGATCTATTCCAGCAGCGTATTCGGCGATGCGCAGATGCGTGCGCGCCTGCCTAAAGCCGTTTACAGGAGCCTCAGGCGCAGCATGGTCACGGGCGAGGAACTCGATCCCGTCGTCGCAGACGCGACGGCCACAGCCATGAAGGAATGGGCCACAGAAAAGGGCGCCACGCACTATACCCACTGGTTCCAGCCGCTCACCGGCACCACGGCGGAGAAGCATGATTCCTTCATCAGTCCGCAGGGGGACGGCAGCATCATCATGGAACTCAGCGGCAAAGAGCTCATCAAGGGCGAGCCGGATGCATCGAGCTTTCCCTCCGGCGGCATCCGCGCCACGTTTGAGGCGCGCGGCTATACCGTCTGGGATATCACCAGCCCGGCGTTTATCTACGAAAGCGGCAGCACGAAGACGCTGTGCATTCCTACTGCGTTCTGCGCCTATACCGGCGAGGCGCTGGATAAGAAGACGCCGCTGCTGCGCTCGATGGAGGCGGTGAGCAAGCAGGCTGTGCGCGTGTGCCGCCTCTTCGGCGATGCGCAGACGCAGCGCGTGATCGCCTCGGTCGGCGCGGAGCAGGAATATTTCATCGTTGACCGCAAAACCTACTTAAAGCGCAAGGATCTCATCTTCACCGGGCGTACGCTCTTTGGCGCGATGCCGCCCAAGGGACAGGAGATGGAGGATCACTACTTCGGCGCGATCAAGGAGCGTGTGAGCAACTACATGCGCGATCTGGATATCGAGCTGTGGAAGCTGGGCATTGCGGCGAAAACCGAGCACAACGAGGCTGCACCCGCGCAGCATGAGCTTGCGCCGATTTTCAACACGGCGAATCTGGCGACGGATGAGAACATGCTCATTATGAACGTCATGAAGAAGGTTGCCCTGCGGCACGATCTGGTATGCCTGCTGCATGAAAAACCCTTTGCCGGCGTCAACGGCAGCGGCAAGCACAACAACTGGAGCCTGACGACCGACACGGGCAAAAACCTGCTTTCCCCGGGCAAGCAGCCCCAGAATAACAAAATGTTCCTGCTGATGCTCGCCGCCGTGATGAAGGCTGTGGACGAGCATGCGGGCCTTCTGCGCATGAGCGCCGCCGTGCCGGGCAACGATCATCGTCTCGGCGGGCATGAGGCGCCGCCTGCGATCATCTCGATGTTTCTGGGCGAGCCGCTGACCAATCTGGTCAACCATATTATTGCCGGCAACGACGAGAGCGTGACGATGGTGTCCAATATGAAGGTTGGCGTGTCCACGCTGCCTGTGATCCATCGCGACGCTGGCGACCGCAACCGCACCTCGCCGTTTGCGTTCACGGGCAATAAGTTTGAATTCCGCATGACGCCGTCCTCAGGCTGCATTGCGGACGCCAATACCGTGCTCAATACCATCGTCGCCGACGCGCTTGGCAGCTTCGCCGACGAGCTGGAGCAGGCACTTGACTTTGACAAGGCGCTCATGGCGCTCATCCGCCGGGAGATGACCACGCACCAGCGCATTATCTTCAACGGCAACGGTTATACCGGGCAGTGGCAGGCAGAGGCCGCGCGCCGCGGTCTGCCCAATATCCGCTCAATGGTAGACGCTATTCCCGAGCTGACGGAGCCGAACAGCATTGCGCTCTTTGAGCGCCACGGCGTGTATACAGAAAAAGAGCTGCTTGCCCGTGCGGACGTATCCTATGAGATCTATGCCAAGACGGTGAATATCGAGGCGCTGACGATGATCGATATGGCGGGCAAGGATATCATTCCCGCTGTCGTGCGCTATACAAAGGAGCTGGCAGAGGCTGCGGCGCAGGTGGAGGCGCTGGGCATCGACGCGGGCGTGCAGCGCGAGCTGCTCACGCGCGTGAGTGTGCTGCTGCGTCAGGCGGGTAATGCGCTTGCGGACCTGCGCATCAGGCAGGAAAAGGCCGCTGCGCTCACCGGCGCACAGCAGGCAAGGGCCTACTATGAGGAGGTCTGCCCGGCGATGGAGGTGCTGCGCGCGCCGGTGGATCACCTGGAGATGATCGTGGACAGCGGCCTGTGGCCAATGCCGACGTATGGCGAGCTGCTCTTCAACGTATAAGCTTCATCAAACCGCCGCGAAGCGAACGCGGAGTCAAGGAACGAAGTCCCTTGGCAGATTTCAGGGCGGCAGCCCTAACGTAATCCAGGCGCTTTTCCTGAGAAGGAAGGGCGCTTCTCTTTTTGGAGTTGAACCGTTTTTTGAATTATCATTGAAAAGGTTGCTAAAAAAGACCGATGATGATACAATATACCATTAGCGGAGTATGGAAACTTGCGCCTGTGCGCAGAAAATTTCCGCTTCGCAGTTTGGAGGAAAACAATGGGTTTATTCAGCAAGCTTTTCGACCCGAATGCCGGGGAGATCAAGAGACTGCAAAAGATTGTCGATAAAATCGATTCCTTTGAAGAGGCGCACAAGAAGCTCACCGACGGCGAGCTGCGCGCGAAGACTGAGGAATTCAAGAACCGCTTCAAGGGCGGCGAGACGCTGGACCAGCTGCTGCCGGAGGCGTATTCCGTCGTGCGCGAGGCAACCTGCCGTGTGACGGGCAAGCGCCAGTTCCGCGTGCAGATGATGGGCGGCATCGTGCTCCATCAGGGCCGCATTGCGGAGATGAAGACCGGCGAGGGCAAGACGCTGACCGCGACCATGCCGGCCTATCTCAATGCGCTCACCGGCAACGGCGTGCACGTCGTCACCGTCAACGATTACCTTGCCAAATTTCAGGGCGAGGACATCGGCCGCATCTTCCGCTTCCTGGGCATGAGCGTGGGCGTGATCGTCCATGACCTGACGCAGGAGGAGCGCAAGGCGGCCTATGCCTGCGACGTGACCTACGGTACCAACAACGAGATGGGCTTTGACTATCTGCGCGACAACATGGTCATCTATCAGAAGAACATGGTGCAGCGCGGACATCACTTCGCCATCGTGGACGAGGTGGACTCCATCCTCATCGACGAGGCGCGTACGCCGCTGATCATCTCCGGTCAGGGCGAGAAGTCCACCGATATGTACGAGAAGGCGGATCGCTTCGTCTGCACCCTGCAGGAGGGCGTGGAGCCGGAGGAAACAAACCGCTTTGAGGAGAGTCCTTACACCGACGAGGAAATCGTCGCCATGCGCAAGGACTACGTCAAGGACGAGAAGAAGAAGACCTGCAACCTTTCCGAGGCGGGCGTGGCCAAGGCCGAGCGCTGGTTCGGCGTGGAGAATCTCTCCGACGTGGCCAACAACGAGCTCGTGCATCACATCAACGCCGCGCTGCGCGCGCATGCGCTGATGAAGCGCGACGTCGATTACGTCGTGCAGAACGATCAGGTCGTGATCGTCGACGAGTTTACCGGCCGTCTGATGGTCGGCCGCCGCTATTCCGACGGCCTGCATCAGGCCATCGAGGCAAAGGAGCATGTGA
>JAFWXL010000100.1 GCA_017545905.1 Clostridia bacterium
AAGGGCGTCCAGCTTGGACCGCTGCTGCTGACCAACCAGCCGGAGTACCTGTCTGCGACCTTCGCTTCCATGATCGTCACCAACATCCTGATGGTTATCGTCGCCATCGGCATTGCCAAGGTCTTTGCGCAGATCCTCGCGATCCCGTATTCCTACCTAGGACCGATCATCGTCATGCTGGCCATCATCGGCTCCTATGCCAACCAGATGTCCATCGCTGACGTGCAGATCATGGTTCTGGCCGGCGTGCTGGGTATCGTCGTCAAGGCGTGCCACTTCAACAGCGCCGCGATCGTTCTGGGTCTGGTTCTGGGCTCCATGTGCGAGGCCAACTTCTCCCGTGCGTATCTGATGTCCCGTGCGAACATCGGCCTGATGTTCAGCCCGGTGGGCAATCCGATCGCGTTCGTCGTCATCATCTTCTGCATCATCATGCTGGTGACCCCGATCATCATGCCGCTGATCAAGAAGGCGAAGAAGTAATTTCATACGAATCTGCGAGACGATTCGCTTCTTCTAGACAGCCGGTGCGCCTGCCAGATTTGGCAGGCGCATCGGTGAATATGGGGAATTGCGTGTATCGTATCTGCAGTTCATACCCGCTTAACAAGTTAGGGGTGGCGCTTATGGCACCGTGGATACAGCTGCTGCTGACCATCTTGTGCGCGCTGGCAGTCGGATATCTGCTTGACCGCATCCATCTGCCCGGCGGCATGATGATCGGCGCGGTGATCGGCAGTTGTCTGCTCGGCGTGCTGACAGGACAGGCGAATATGCCCGGTCCGGCCAAGACCATCGCGCAGATCATTGCAGGCGCGTACATCGGTTCCGGTATCACGCGGGATGACGTGCGCCAGATGAAGACAGTCGTCAAGCCTGCGCTGATCCTGATCCCGTGTCTGCTTGTGATCAATATCATCGCCGGCTTGCTGGTCTATCATGTCAGCGAGCTGGATATGATGACGGCGCTCATGTGCTGCGTGCCCGGCGGCATCAGCGATATCCCGATGATCGCTGCTGATCTGGGCGCAGATCCGTCCGTCGTCGTGACGATGCAGTTTATCCGGCTTGTGCTGGGTATCGGCTGCTTCCCGCTGATGATCCGTGCTGTGACAGGCAAGGATGACGCAGGCAGGAATGAGGTCGTTAAGACCAAAAAGAAGAAGGACATACAGGTAAAGTACGTGGTGCTCACCTTTTCCGTGGCGGCCGTCTGCGGCCTGATTGGCAAGGTGTCGCCAATGCCCTCGGGCACGATGGGCTTTGCGACGCTGGGCAGCATTGCTTTTGCCTGCGCTTTCCCTGGAAAGGCACAGATGCCCAGGCTGATGCGCAAGGGCGCACAGCTGCTCTCCGGCGCTTACGTGGGTGCGAGCATCGGCGCGGCGCAGCTGAAAATGCTGACGACGCTGGGCTTCCCGGTCGTAATCCTGATTTCCGGCTATACGCTGGGCTGCTTTGCCATCGGTTTTCTGCTTTTCCGTGCCGGCTGCTTCAGCCGCAGGGAAGGCATGCTTGCCGCCACGCCTGCGGGCGCGAGCGACATGGCGCTTATCAGCGCCGACCTTGGCGTTTCCAACGTCAAGCTGATTGTTTTGCAGGTGCTGCGGCTGATTGTCGTGGTACTGGTATTCCCATCCATTCTGAGCTTTGTCGTGCATCTGTTTGCATGACAGCGCGAACAACCAAGAAAAGGCAGGGAAATATTTATGCAGATTGAAAAGAATGCTGTTGCCGGCACGCTCGAATCGAGCGATGCGCTCGTCACTGTCGAGCCGGCCATGGGCGGCATCGAGCTGGATATCTCCTCCAGCGTCATGAATCAGTATGGCCGCCAGATCAAGGCTACCGTGCTGGAGACCCTCGAGCGCCTTGGCGTGACCGAGGGCAAGGTGACGGTGGTGGACAAGGGCGCGCTGGACTGCACGCTCAAGGCACGCGTGGAGTGCGCCGTCTTCCGCAGCTGCGACAAGAGCGCTGCGGGCATCCCGTGGGGAGGTGTCATTAAGTGATTAAGAGACCTACTCCTGAGCGCTTCCGCCTGCGCCGCACCATGATGTTCATGAACGCGCAGAAGCCGGGCCTCATCAAGGACGCTTACATCTATGGCTGCGACTCCATCATGCTGGACCTCGAGGATGCTGTTGCCGAGAACCAGAAGGACGCCGCCCGTTTCTCCCTCTATCATGCGCTGACGACCATCGACTACGGCAAGACCGAGGTCATCGTCCGTATCAATGGTCTGGATACCCCGCACTGGCAGGAGGATATCCGCGTGTGTGTCGCCGGCGGCGCCGACGGCATCCGCATCGCCAAGTGCGAGAGCGCTCAGGACGTCAAGACTGTCGAAGCTGCTGTCACCGAGGCCGAGAAGGAATTCGGCGTTGAGGTGGGCCGCACGCTGCTGATGGCGGCGCTTGAGAGCCCGAAGGGCATCCTCAATGCCTACGAGATCTGCTGCGCGTCCGACCGTATGTTTGGCGTGGCGATTTCCGGCGGCGATTTCCGCAAGTGCATGCAGACCAAGTTCGATCCGTCCGGCATCGACATGCTCGCCGCCCGCGGCCATATGCTCATGGCTGCCCGTGCTGCCGGCATTCAGTGCTTTGACACTGTCTTCACCGATCTGGACGATAACGCCGGTTTTGAGGCGGAAGTTCGCCAGAACAAGGCCATGGGCTTTGACGGCAAGAGCCTGATCAACCCGAAGCAGATCCGTCTGGTTCACGAGCTGTTTGCGCCGACCGAGAAGGAAGTCCTTCAGGCCGAAGCGATGGTCAGCGCTTTCCGCGAGGCTGCGGCCGCCGGCATCGGCGTGTTCACGGTCAATGGCAAGATGGTTGACGTCGCGTTTATCCCGGGCGCTGAGCGCACCCTGAAGCTGGCCAAGGCCTGCGGCATGTATGAGGGGGATCTGGTATGAAGAATGCAGTAGGACGTGAAATCCCGGATTTCCTGCTTGAAAACGGCAAGGAAGTCTATCAGGGCAAGAACTATATGGACGGCAAGTACGTCCAGAAGGCTTCCCCGCGCACCCGCCGCTATGAGAAGCCGCAGGAGAGCAAGATCGTCGAGACCATCAAGGATGCGCTCATTCAGTGCGGCGCCCGCGACGGCATGACATTCTCCTTCCATCACCACCTGCGCGAGGGCGACTTCGTGGTCAATATGGTCATGAAGGCTGCCATCGAAGAGCTGGGTCTCAAGGATCTGACCATCGCTGCCTCCTCCCTGGGCGCGGCGCATGACCTCATCGCTGATTACATCGAAGAGGGCAAGGTCATCGGCATCCAGACCTCCGGCATCCGCGGCCGCATGGGCCAGGTTGTCTCCGAGGGCAAGCTCAAGACCACTGCGATCATCCGCAGCCACGGCGGCCGTCCGCGTGCCATCGAGGCTGGCGAGGTTCATATCGATATCGCCTTTGTCGGTGCGCCGACCTCCGACTGCGTCGGCAACAGCCGCGGCATCGGCGGCAAGAGCAACTGCGGCTCCCTCGGCTATGCGATGACCGACGCGAAGTTTGCGGATCATGTTGTCGTCATCACCGACTGCCTGGTTGACTTCCCGAACATGCCGGCCTCCGTTGAGGCGATCGATGTGGACGCCGTCGTCGTCGTCGATTCCATCGGCAACCCGAAGAAGATCGCTTCCGCCGCTGCGCGCATCTCTCAGAACCCGCGCGACCTGATGATGGCGGAGAACGTGGCGAAGGTTATCGCTTCCACGCCGTACTTCAAGGATGGCTTCTCCTTCCAGACCGGCGTAGGCGGCCCGTCCCTGGCGGCCAACCTCTTCCTTGAGAAGTACATGGACGAGCAGGGCATCAAGATGGGCTGGGCGATCGGCGGCATCTGCAAGCCGATGGTCGAACTGCTCAAGAAGGGCAAGATCGGCAAGGTCATCGACGTGCAGGACTTCGATCTTGACGCGGTCAACTCCATCAACCAGACGCCGAATCACTTTGAGATGAGCGCCAGCCAGTATGCCAACCCGGCGAACAAGGGCGCGTTTGTCAACAAGCTCGACTTCGTCGTACTGGCTGCGCTGGAGATTGACACCGGTTTCAACGTCAATGTTCTGACCGGTTCTGACGGCGTGCTGCGCGGCGCGCCGGGCGGACATCCGGATACCGCTGCGGGCTCCAAGGTCTGCATCATCGTCACTCCGCTGGTGCGCGGCCGCATGGCGACCGTCTGTGAGAATGTCGTGACTGTCACTACCCCGGGCGACTGCGTCGACGTTCTGGTCACCGATTACGGCATTGCGGTCAATCCGCTGCGCCCGGACCTGATCGATTGTCTCGACAAGGCCGGCATCCCGCACGTCACCATCGAGAGCCTGAAGGAAAAGGCTTACTCCATGGTCGGCCGCCCGGATCCGGTTCAGTTCAAGGATAAGGTCGTCGCTGTGCTTGAGGCGCGCGACGGCACCATCCTCGACGTCATCCGCGAGATCAAGCCGTTCAGCTTCGACGATTAATCTGCCTCCCGATTCTGATGAATCTCCTATACGGAAAGACCGCAGGGCATTGCTCTGCGGTCTTTTCGCGTGTGCGCAGAAGGGGGATAAAGCTCAGTAACGACGATAGGTGCGAAGCGAAGAAGGGTCAAGGGATGAAATCCCTTGTCAGGGGCTTGGGGATGAAATCCCCAACGTATCCCACGCGCGAAGCGCCCATCAGCAAGAATCTCAGAGGAACCGGAGGCAGGAAATCGCAAGCGCTCCTTGCGATTCCCCACGCTCCGCCTCGCTCAATGCGTCCACTGGACGCGCTCGGCTCCGGTGCTCTACATCCCTCTGGACTCCCATACCCCTTTCTGAAACGCCGGGGAGGTATACGTGCGTTAGAGCATC
>JAFWXL010000101.1 GCA_017545905.1 Clostridia bacterium
CATGCTCGTCCATGATTATATCGACTATTATAACAATGAAAGAATGAGACTAAAATAGCCGAACGCGAAAACTCGCGTCCGGCTGAGATATTCTGCGATTAGGGGCTTTTTTCACTGTCCGTTTTACCTAGAACAGTTCAAATGTCCCCAGACCCCTTTTTCGCTTTGCGCGGTTTGAAGATGCTGTTTTTTCTTATTCGAAGGGATACTTCACGCCCCACTGTGCGCGCAGCGCATCCATAAGCTCCATCACGCGGATGGTCTCGCTATGCGGCATCTCCGGGCACTCGATCGCGCCCTCCTTGAGCGCCTTCATGCAGGATCGCACCTGATACTCATAGCCGCTGATCTGCGGAGGAATCTCGATATCGTGCGGAATTCTGTGGTCTTCCTTGGCGAGATAGAGCGTGATCTTCTCGGGATTATTCACGTTTTCCACGACGATATAGCCCTTCGTGCCGCAGATGGAGCAGCGGCGGTCGCTGCGGCAGGCCGTGCCGGCGTGCATGTGCGCAACGCGGCCGTCGGGATAATAGAAGCTGAAATTTTCCGACGCGTCCACGCCGGTGTCCATCAGCTGCACGGTGGATTCCATCTTCGCAATGTCGTTGCCGAAGAACATGGAGCAGAAATTGAGCGGATATACGCCCACGTCCAGCAGCGCGCCGCCGGCCAGCTCCGGCTCGCGGATACGGCGGACATGATCGATGGCATAGTGCAGGTTCGCAGTGAGCAGCTTCGGCTCGCCGATGGCGCCGGAGGCGATCAACTCGTCGATGATCTTTCGGGAGGGCATGTAGCGTGTCCAGATCGCCTCGGCGACCAGCACATGCTTTTCCCTTGCAAGGGCGAGCACCTCACGCGCCTGCGCCGCGTTGGCGGTGAAGGATTTCTCGCACAGGATTGCCTTGCCGTGCTCGATGCACAGCTTCATGTGCTCGGCATGATGCGAATGCGGCGAGGCGACGTAGACCAGATCCACATTCGGATCGGCCGCCATCTCCTCGTAGGAGCCATAAGCCTTCACAAAGCCCTCCTGCTCGGCAAATTCCTGTGCGCGCCTGAGATCACGGGAAGCGGCGGCATACAGACAGACGCTTTCGCCTGCGTCGCGCATGCCGGCCAGCGTGCGCGCCATGGTATGCGCGATGGAGCCGCAGCCCAGGATAGCAATGTTCGTCATGGAGAATTCCTCCTTCTTATGAATGCCTTTGGGTTGATTTCGGATTGATTTCGTTTGGTTTATTTTATCACAGGACCAGCGCCCAAGTAAACAGCCATGCACAATCGCGCACAATGTGGTATAATTTCACATCAGATCAAATGCAGAAGAAGAGAGCAAGCGATGAAAACAGCCTTTTCCGCGCAGCAAAAGCGCGTACTGACCCTGTGCGTCATCCTGTATACGTCGGCATATGTCTGCCGGCTGAATCTGTCGGCAGCGCTTGGCAGCATGATGGCGGATCTTCACCTGTCCATGGCGCGCGGCGGCATGCTGCAGACGATGTTCGCCGCAATCTATGCCGCGGGCCAGTTTGTCAACGGCGCCATTGTCGACCGCGTCAATCCGGCCAGATACATGCTCCTCGGCCTTGCCGGCTCGGCAGCATGCAATATCGCGATGGGCTTTGGCCATTCCTTTGCCATGCTGCTTGCCGTGTGGTCGCTTAATGCGGTGTTCCAGTCGATGATGTGGACGCCGGTCATGCGCCTGCTGGCGCTGTATTTTCTGGATGCGCCCGTGCGCGAGCGCGCCAATGAAACCGTCGCGCTGATGCTGATCGCCGGTCATTTTATCGCATGGGCCATCTCCGGCTTTGTCTCCGCCGCATCCATCTGGCGCTATTCGTTCATCCTGCCGGGCATGATCAGCGCCGCGGCCATCGCCGTCATGGCCAGAACAGCGCTGACGCTCGACGTCCGCCGCCAGGAGACCCATAAAAAGGCGCTCGTCCCGACCGGAGAACCGATCATGCGCGTGCTGCTGGCCACAGGCTTCTTTCTGGTGCTCGTCACCTGCGTGCTCTATGGCTTTATCCGCGACAGCGTCATCACATGGACGCCGACGATCCTCCTTCGCCAGTCCGACGCCGTATCCGGCGCAGCGTTCACGCTCATCCTGCCCGCCATCAACATGGCCGGCGTGCTGCTGGGCTTCCGCCTGCGCCGCCGCGGCGCAAGGCCGCACGGCGTGGTCGCCGTGATGATGGCCGGCGCAATCCTGTGCAGCGCCGTGCTGATGAAGCGCTTTGGCCTGCCGGCCACCGCCGTGCTGCTGGGCATGATCTGCGCGGGCATGTACGGCGCAAATACCATGCTCACCGGGCTCATTCCTCTGGAATATGACCGCGTGGGCAGGACGAGCCTGACCGCCGGCATGATCGACAGCTTCATCTATCTGGGCTCGGCGCTTTCCGGTGCGATCGCCGGCGGCATCTACGAAACGCTGGGGCCGGATATGCTCTACGGCGCATGGATGCTTGCAGGCGGCGTATCGGCGCTGCTGATGATGATCTCCTCGCGCATGAGCGCCGCGTTCTGGCAGAAAACAGCAAAGAAATAAGGAGCAGGTTTTCCTGCTCCTTGATTTCATTTATCCGATTTTGTATACCTCAACGCCGTACGGCCTGAGAACGACCTCGCCCTGCACGGTTTCGCCGTCAAAGAGCGATACCGCCTGCCGGTACAGCGTGACGGTCTTTTCCGTCTCCCTGTAGTTGAGCGCAAAGAGATACTTCTGCCCGTCCTTTTCGCGCATGATCAGCTCGACCTCCTGCGGCGCGCGGATCACGTCCGCAAAGGGCTCGAGCAGACCGAGATGCTCCAGAATCAGCTTCGCAGATTCGCGGCTGAACGCGCTGCCCAGATGCAAAACACGGCCTTCGCCGACGCGATGCTCCGTGAGCGCAGCTTCGCCCGCATAATAGGACGTACCAAAGCGCGCAAGCACCTGAGCGCCCTCCATCGGGATCAGCACATCGTTAAAAACCGGCATGGGCATACGCCTGCCGTTCCAGATGGCATAGGGCTCCTCCTCCGCGGGCGAGGCAAGCGTATATTCCGTCACGTCCGTCGCGGTCAGCTTTTGCATAAGACCCGGCTGCGGCGCCATCGGGCAGCGGCCGGATGCATCCTTATAGCCGCTGCGGCAGCCGATGACCAGCACGCCGCCCTGACGGACATAGCTTTCCAGCAGATCGGCCTTCTCCTTCGTCATGATGCTCGCGTGCGGCATGATCAGCGCCTTGTATTTTTTCAGATCCGAAAGCGCCGTATACGGCTCAAGATAGAGCATATCCATCGGCGTATGATACAGCTGGGAGGCTTCAAAGATCGCATCCTCGCTTTGGCGGGTCACGCGGCGATGCCAGTTGTCCAGTTCGCTGTCAAAGATATTGTCGTAATCGCGCACCAGCGCAATATCGGCGACATAGTCCGCACCGCACACGGGCTCAAGGCGCTTCATTCTGGCGGCAAAATCGCGCAGCTCGCCCATGCGGCGATTGTCCCGATTGTCATAGCCGAGGATGCCGTGCCAGTAGATCTCCGTGCCGAATGCAGCGGTGCGCCAGCGGAAGAAAGACACAAAGTCCGCGCCGTGCGCCACGCTCTGCAGCGCCCAGAGGGTCATCTGGCCTGGGCGGGGCATAGGGTTGTCCATGCGGCTTGTCCAGCTGCCTGCGCCGCTCTGCTGCTCCATGATGCCGAAATGCGGGCAGATAGAGCGTACTTCCGTCAGCTTCATGCCGCTCCAGCGGTCGCACAGCAGATTGTGCTCAATGTCCTTCACATCCAGACCAAATGCGAAATTCGGATAGGAATCATAGGTATACAGATTGAGGCTCTCGCGCGTCATGGCGTGATTATCCATGTGAGAGAACATGCCGTTGGTGGTGATGAAAGCGTCCGGCGCGATGTGCATGCGCAGGATCTTCGCCTGCATGTCACAGAAGCTCAGGCAGCTGCTGGAGACAAAGCGCAGGTAATCCAGATGCAGATGCGGATTATACGCTGCATGCGGCGCGGGACGCGGCACATAGATCTGATCCCATTCGGTATAGGTCTGGCTCCAGAAGACCGTGCCCCACGCGTCGTTGAGCCTGTCCAGCGCGCCGTATTTATCCTTGAGCCAGACGCGGAAGGCGGCGCTGTCCGCCCCGGAATAGAATTCGTCCTTCTCGCAGTTGAGCTCGTTGTCGATCTGCCAGCCGATGATGCAGGGCCTGCCGCCGTAGTGCCGCGCGATCTTCTCGACGATGAGGGCGCACTTCTCCCTGTAAACAGGGCTGTTGTAATTGTAATGCCTGCGCATGCCGTGACGGTATTTCACGCCGGTGATGTCGCAGTTGAGCACCTCGGGGTATTTTTCCGTCAGCCAGACAGGCGGCGTGGCTGTAGGCGTGCCGAAGATGACCTTCATACCCGTTTTTTCACAAAGGTCGAGGAAGGGATCGAAATAATCCAGCGTGAACACGCCCTCCGTGCGTTCAAACAGGCTCCATGCAAACTCCGCGATGCGCACAACGGTGACGCCCGCTTCCAGCATGCGGCCGAGATCCTCTTCCCAAAGGGAACGATCCCAGTGCTCAGGATAATAGCACACGCCCACGGTCATGCTGTCAAATGCAAAACGGTCCATGATACTCCTCCATTCAGTTCCGCTTTTACGGCAAAAGAATTTCAAATTCATTTTTCCTGTAATGAATCAGGCCGTCCCTCTTCATCCGGCTCAGCTCGGCGGACATGGCGCTGCGCTCCACGCCCAGATAATCCGCCAGCGTCTGCCGGTCATAGGGAATGACGAATCTATGGCTCTTCGCCTGCTTTTGCTGCGCGCGCAGATAGGCCATGAGCTTATCGCGCGTGGTGCGCTGTGTGACAAACTCCAGCTTCTGGGTCAGGGTCAGGTTCTTTTTTCCGATGGACCTGATCAGATTGGTGACCAAATAGGAATGCGCCAGACAGCCGTTGTTGCGGCAGCCCGTGATCACACGCGCATATTCCAGAATAAGCACCATACTGTCCTGCGCGGCGACAAAGCTGGCGGGAAAGCTGTCCACACCGGCGCTGACATAGGTTTCGCCAAAGAGATCTCCCTGCGTAATGGACCACATCACACTGTGATTGCCGTAGGAATCGCTGGCAACCACGTTTACACTGCCGCAAAGCACAACGCCGAAATGCCTGGGCTCGTCGCCTTGATGAAGAATCACTTTTCCCTTTTCACAGGCGATGATCTGCGCGTTCAGACAGTTCAGGGTTTTGACGAGGCCCTCGTCGTCGATGCGCTCAAAGAGCAAACTTTGACGAAGATATGGCAAATATTGTTGCACAGCGCACCTCCCATGTTGGAAATACAACATCTTTATTGTTTTGATTATCCTATAATAAGTGCAGAATGTCAATCAAGATATTCTAATGCAGCGCGATGCGGCCTTCATCGCGCTCCCACAAGGAAAGGGGAATTTCACCATGAAAAAGATCCTCACCATGGCCCTGATCGCTGCGATGCTGCTGTCCATCGCCGTGTCCGCTCAGGCGGCCACCGCGACTGCGACCGGCGCGGGCGTCACCGTGATCAAGGCTGCCGACTGGGCCGCCACCTACCCGGAGATCTACGCGTCCTATGAGAAGAACGCGGAGAACGAAGCGGTCTTCGATCACGTCGAAGAGTATCCGATGATCGCCACCGTGTACGAAGGTATGGCCTTCAACAAGTTCTACAACAGCGCCCGCGGTCATTACTACACCGTGCAGGACGTGACCAACACCGGCCGTCCGCATGCGCTGGCGAACTGCTTCACCTGCAAGACCCCGGACTTCACCGCCAAGGTGAACAACGAGGGCGTGAGCGCGTATACCATCGCCTTTGAGGATATGCTCGCCCAGGTGAACGAGAGCGTGAGCTGCTACAACTGCCACGCCAACACCGGCAATGAGCTCGTCGTCACCCACACCTATCTGGCCGACGCCATGGGCGCCGACTTCGAGAAGCTCAATCCGGAAACCGCCTCCTGCGCGCAGTGCCACGTCGAGTATTACTTCGCGCCGGAGACCAAGGCCGTGACCCTGCCCTATGACAGCATGGAGACCATGCACCCCGATGCGATCCTCGCCAGGTTCGAGGAGATGCAGTTCGCGGATTACACCAACCCGCGCACCGGCGTCAAGCAGATCAAGGTGCAGCATCCGGAATTCGAAACCTACATGGGCAAGGGCAGCGTGCATGCTGCGCAGTTTAGCTGCGCGGACTGCCACATGGCCAAGGAAGAGGGCTACACCAGCCACTACTGGGTCAGCCCGCTTCAGAGCGAGACCATCAAGGCTTCCTGCGTGGCCTGCCACGCGGATCTTGAAGGCTTCGTCAAGGGCATCCAGGCCAAGGCCGAAGAGCGCACCATCGCCATCGGCACCAAGCTGGAGACCCTGACCAACAAGCTCGCCGACGCCGTCGCGTCCAGCAGCTACACTGAGGAAGAGCTGGAGGCCATCCGTTCCCTCAACCGCAAGGGCCAGTTCTACTGGGATTTCGTCTTTGTTGAGAACAGCGAAGGCGCGCACAACTCCCGCCTGACCCACGAGTGCCTGGATAAGGCCGAGCAGCTCATCGACGAGGCGCTCGCCCTGTTCAAGGCCTGATTGCCGCTGCCGGTGGGGAAGACCGGCATAAGCGATCATAACCTGCCGGAGCGCGGGGCAGCCCGCAAGGCCGCTCCGGCACGGCCTGTGGCCGTTTCCATTTCCGAATCACTTGGCTGAATTCCGTAACTCTGCGCCCGCAGTACGCAGCTTTGCACAGACTCACGGAAAAAGTCATTTTACAATAAAAGGAGAAAACCGCTTTGAAAAAGGTGCTCTCGTTTCTGCGCTCCATGAAATTCGGCATGATATTGCTGGTGCTGGTCATCGCCTGCTCGTTTGCAGGTTCGATGATCGTGCAGCAGCGCGACGCCATGGAATACGTCCGCCGCTATGGCGAGGACGCCGCGCAGCTCATTCTCGCCCTCGGGCTTGACGACGTGTTTTCCGCGCCGTATTTCATCGTGCTGATGGCGGCGCTGTGCCTGAATCTGATTCTGTGCTCCATTGTCCGCCTGCCCAGAACCATGCGCGCAAAAAAAGCGCTGATCAGCCGCGCCGAAACGGCAAAGACCGATACGCCGCTTGATGAGGGACAGGCCGGAAAACTCTGCGCCTTCTTTGAAAAGCGCCATTACAGCAGGTACAAAGCCGGCGACAGAATCATCTATTTCAAGAATTCCATCGGCTTTTACGGATCATTCATCACCCATTTTTCGTTCCTGCTGATCCTGCTGGTGGGCGCGGCGGCGGTGATGACGGCGGATGTGCGGGATCAGACGGTGATGCCGGGCGAAACGCTGGAGCTGGAAGGCGGCATTTCCATCCGCGTAGACAGTTTCCAGATCGTGGATGAAACTGGCCTGCTGGACTATGCCAGCACACTGACGGTATCCGATGACATCGGCAAAACCGTGACCCGCGAGATCCGCGTCAATGAGCCGCTCAGCTTTGAGGGCTATAAGATCTATCAGCAGACATATGGCACGGCGGGCGCTGTGCGCATCAAAAACCTTGAAACAGGCGTCAGCGAGGACATGAAGCTGACAGAGGCCTGCTTCCTCACGCTCGACGGTGTGAGCGGCATGTTCTATCAGGCGCTCTATCCGGGCTACGTGACAGACAGCGACGGCAGCGTGACGCTGATCACCAGCACCTCCGGCGCGTATACCGATCCCGTGTATGATATCGTCAGCGTTTCCGGCGGCGCGATGACGCCTGTGCTCGCTTTCCCGGACGAAACGCTGACAATCGGAAACGTGAGCTTCACGATGCTCGATCCCGTGAGCTATCCGGGCCTTCGCATCAAGCACATGAATCCCCTTGTTCTCGGCCTGCTCTACGCAACGTTTGTGCTGATGGTCGCCGGACTGTACCTGTGCTTCTTCGCGGCGCCGCTGGCTGTCGCCGCCGATGACGACGGCTATGTGATTCTGAGCCCGAAGACGCAGACAGGCCTGATGATTGAACTGGAAGCGCTGCTCAAGGAGGAATAAAGAAAGATGGAAATCCTGTTTTTTGCCGCAATTGTAGCGTATTTTGCCGCGACGATGCTTCAGAGCGTCGGCGCGATGATGGACAGAAACAAACTGACCCGCGCTGCGCGCGCGATCTTCATTGCGGGCTTTGCGCTGCATACGGCGTTCACCGCATGGCGCGGCTTTGCCGCCGGACGGCTGCCGCTGGCCAATCAGTTTGAGTTTGCATCCGGCTTTTCATGGTCGGCGGCGATCATGGGCATTGTGCTCTATGCGCGGCTGAAGCAGAACTGGGTGATGACCGTGAGCATGCCGGTGGCGTTCCTCGTGCTCTCGTATGCGGCGTTCCAGCCGATGGAAATCAAGGAACTGATGCCGGCGCTGCGCAGCACGTGGTTTGCGCTGCACATTGGCTCGGCGACGTTCTCCTATGCGTCCTTTGCCATTGCGGGCGGCCTTGGCGCGCGCTATCTGGCAATGCTGAAAAAAGGCCATGCCGACAGCGAAACAGCCATGAAGCAGACCGACTATATGACCTACCGGCTCATCTGTCTGGGCTTTCTGCTGCTGACGGTGGTCATCCTCTCCGGCGCGATCTGGGCCGAGCAGGCATGGAGCCGCTGGTGGAGCTGGGACCCGAAGGAGACATGGGCGCTGATTACGTGGATTCTCTATGCGATCTATCTGCACCAGCGCATGCGCATGAAGTGGCAGGGCAAGCGCATGGCATGGTTTGCCGTGATTGCGGTGGTCTGCGTACTCTTTACCTTTGCGGGCGTGAATAAGCTGCTGCCGGGCCTGCACTCCTACGCGGTATAAATGATTTGGCACTCTTTTTGGCATAAAAAACACCCCGTTTGTGATTCAGTATATCATACTGTCTAACAAATGGGGTGAAGTTCATAGGCAGCGATTTTGATTCTGATACAGCATCAAAAGAGTCTCTGCGATCATCGCGGAGACTCTTTCTGTCTGTACAGGAATCTCAATTGTCACCTCTGGCATGGGAAACTCGCATAGTCGCGACATACTGTCGCTCCTTGCGATTCCCGACGCTCCGCCTGCCTGTTTCCGCCACTGGCGGCGGCAGGCTCCAGTCTCGCGGCGGTTTTAAGATTTCATCAGTTCATCCGCCAGTGCGGCGATCTGCGCGCGGCTGCTATCGCTGAGCGCGGAGGCGATCTTCACGCTGTTTTCTGCGAAGGTGAGGTTCTTGCTCTTTTCCAGCATGGCGCGCATCACCTTGGCGGCATTGGGCGCCCAGGAGCCGTTTTCCATCAGCGCGACGGTACGGCTTTGGTAGTTGCGCTCGGTCAGCCCCTCGATGAATGTGCGCATGAAGGGGAAGACGTCGCCGTTATAGGTGGAGCAGGCCAGCACCAGCTTGCCATAGCGGAAGGCGTCCTCGATGGCCTCGGCCATATCGTCGCGGGCGAGATCGCTGAGCGCGACCTTTTTGCAGCCGCGGGCAAGCAGTTCTTCTTTGAGCAGCTTTGCCGCTTCCATCGTGTTGCCGTAGATACTTGCACAGGCGATTGCGACGCCTTCGCTCTCCACGCGATAGGAAGACCAGATATCGTACAGATTCAGATAATCACTCAGATTCTCGCTGAGCACCGGGCCGTGCAGCGGGCAGATTTTATTGATTTCCAGCTTCGCAGCCTTTTTGAGCAGCGCCTGCACCTGCGCGCCGTATTTGCCCACGATGCCGAAGTAATAGCGCCTTGCCTCGCAGGCCCAGTCTTCCTCGACGTCCAGCGCGCCGAACTTGCCGAAGGCGTCCGCGGAGAAGAAGACCTTTTCCGCTTCGTCATAGGTCATGATGACCTCCGGCCAGTGGATCATCGGCGCGGAAACGAACGAGAGCGTATGGCGGCCCAGGGTGAGCTTATCGCCCTCGGTCACGATGCGCCTGCGCTCGGCATAATCCTCGCCGAAGAACGCCTGCATCATCGCAAACGCCTTGGCCGAGGCGACCACGACAGCCTTGGGATAGACGTTCATGAACGTCGCCAGACTGCCGGAATGATCCGGCTCCATGTGCTGCACGATCAGATAATCGACCGGACGATCGCCGGTTTCGGCACGGATATTCTGCAGCCACACGTCGGTGAAGTTTTTATCCACGCTGTCCATGACGGCAATCTGATCATCCACGATCAGATAGGAGTTATAAGCCATGCCGTTGGGAATGACATACTGACCCTCGAAGAGATCGAGCTGATGGTCGTTCACGCCGACATAGCGAATATCATCGGTAATGTACATGCTGTATTCCTCAATTCCATATCAATCAATTCCGGCGCGATGCGCCGGATCACAGTATACCATAAATTATGCGCAGTTATCCATACGGAAACAGAAAATCGTCTCTGTTTTCCACAGAGACGGACAGAATGTGGATAAATCAAAGCTCACGCGGGAAGGGCACGGCGTATTTGCCCAGCTTTTTTTCAATGGCGCGCAGCTCCTCAAGGGTTTTGTCATTGACGGGCACGCCCTTTTCCCTGCGCAGCACGCGCATATCCACTTCTTTTTCGCCGTGGGTATAGATGCGCTCGCAGCCGTCGGCCTTGTCGCTGTCGCGCAGTTTCTGCAGGTAATCGGAGAAGCTCTTTTTGATTTCGGCCTTGTCGCCGAAGATGCCATAGTCAATGGCGATGAAGCTGTGGCAGATGCCGGAGCCGCCGTCCTCGGTCTTGTAGATGCCGTCTGCCGTGACGCCGCCGGAAAGCACGCCGCAGAACAGCTCGCAGATCACGCCCAGACCATAGCCCTTGTGGCTGCCCATCATTTCGCTGGAACCGCCAAGCGGCAGGATGCCGCCGCCGGCCTTGGCGATGATGTTCTGAAGAATCCTTGGCGCGTCGGTGGAGTCCTGTCCGTTTTCATCCACGCCCCAGCCCATCGGAACCGGATCGCCGCGCTTGGTGAATACCTCGAACTTGCCGCGCGGCACGACGGTCGTCGCACAGTCAAAGGAGAAGGGAACGGGGTCCGCAGGCATGGCCAATGCGATGGGATTGGTGCCGATCATCGGCTGTCTGCCGTAGGTGGGCACCATGATAGATTCCGTGTTGGTCATACAGATGCCCATCAGGTCCTCGGCGGCGGCCATCTCGGTGTAATAGCCGGCGATGCCGTAGTGATTGGAGCGGCGAACGGTGACAAAGCCGCAGCCGGTCTTCTTCGCCTTGTCGATGGCCAGCTGCATGGCCCTGCGGCCTACGATCTGGCCCATGGCGTTGCAGGCGTCGATGACGGCGGAGATGGGCGTCTCATGCACGATCTTCGGCTCGGCATGGATATCCACCATGCCGCAGGTGATCTCATAATCATAGCGCACCATGCGCTGCACGCCGTGGGACTCGATGCCGTTGAGATCGGCGGCCAGCAGGATATCGGTGATCTGCCGGCTGGTATTCTCGTCAAAGCCGTAGGAGCAGAAGGCTGCGCTGCAGAAGGCATGCAGCTGCTCAAAATCCAGATAATGATAAGCCATGGTAAACCTCCGTGAAATGACAGGCGGGACGGTTGATCGGGTGATGCTCTGATTATATCGCATGCCTGCTGCCGCGTCAAAGGGAAGCGGGAAGGAACTTGTTTTTGATCCGGCGGCGCGATATACTGAATCAGGAGGTGTATCGGATGAAACGGATGTTCTGCCTGCTGCTGTGCCTGTGCTTTTTGTGCATTTTGTGCGCGTCGGGCGTGTGCGCCGTACCGCAGGCGCTGACGTGCCACATTGCTGAGATTGCTAAATATGGCAATCTGATCCTCTCCGTCCCGGCAAGCGGTATGCTGGATGCGGGCTATGCATATGGTGATGTGATCCGTGTGACCATCGCCGACAGGACGTATGACATGCCCGTGGGCAGCAGCTATTCGGACGTGGACGACGGCAGCATGATCTGCCGCCTGACGATCACGGACGAGGAAGATGTGATCACGCTGGCCGTCAACATGGGCGATCTGGCGGGTGAGGCGGGCATTGCGGCGAAGACGGCCATCGATGCGGAGCCCGGCTACCGCTGGGACTACGCCGGAGGGCTGGACGTCCCGGTAAAGGTGACGATCTCAATGCTGGAGGCGGGCGGTTATGCGGATGAATACCATATGCGCCAGCTCGTCAGAACCAATGACCGGGCGGATTATCCCCGTCTGACGGACGCGCAGTTTGCCAATTTCCGCGCGGTGGATACCGCAGGCATGGGCAGGGGCATGCTCTATCGCTCCTCTTCGCCCGTTAATCCGGAGCTGGGGCGAAGCGCCTTTGCCGATGCGGCGCTGGCTCAGGCCGGCGTGCGCACGGTGATCAATCTTGCGGACAGCGAAGGCGCCCTGATGGAATACCCCGGCTTTGCGGACAGCGCGTATGCATCCTGCAGCGTGACCGCGCTGAATCTGAGCGTGGATGTGCAGGGCGAAGAATTCGCCCGGGGCTTTGCAAAGGGGCTGCGCTTTCTCATTGAAAACGAGGGCCCGTATCTGGTGCACTGCACGGAGGGCAAGGACCGCGCCGGCTTTGTCAGCGCTGTGCTCGAATGCCTGATGGGCGCGCCGGCACAGGCGGTTGTATCCGATTACATGGTCACCTATGAAAACTACTACGGCGTGGAAAGGGGCAGCGAGCGCCATGCGCGCATCGCGCAGAGCAACATCTGCAAAACGCTTGCTGCAGTATTCGGCGTGGAGGATATCCATGCGGCGGATCTGGCGCTTGAGGCGCAGGAATACCTCGCCCGGACGCTTGGCCTGAGCGAAGCGGAAATCGAAGCGGTGAAAGCCTGCCTCAGCGCGCAAAACGGCACAGAAAAATGAAAACAATCAAAGAAATGCTGAAAAAGAATCATTGAAAAAAAGAACCCCTGTCTATTCTATTGACATGCAGTCAAGAAATATGCATAATAATATACAGAAATATTTATATAAAAGGTCGATGATATTCCGAGACAGTACACCGTGATAAGAAGACAGGAGTGAATGCGATGGCCATCAAGCTGATCCAGCTTCCGCACAGCAAGGGAAATGTCAAGCTGCGCCTTGCAACGGGACATTTTGCCACCAGCCACAGCCACCTCAACTACTATATCGACATGACGATGACCAAACACCGCCTTTCCGAGGCGCGTGAGGCTGCGAGCGTGTTGTGCAGCAAGTATAACTCTTCAACGGTGATCGACACGATTCTGTGTCTGGATGGCACGGAGGTGATCGGCGCATGCATGGCCGATCAGCTCACGCGCGCGGGATTCATGAATATGAACGCGCACCGCACCATCTACGTCGCCACGCCTGAGCATACATCCGGCAGCCAGCTGATCTTCCGTGACAACACCGCGCCGATGATCGTGGGCAAGCATGTGCTGGTTCTGGCGGCGTCCGTCGCTACCGGCTATACGGCGCAGGCTGCCATCGAGGCAATCAGCTATTACGGCGGCATTCCGGCGGGCGTATGCTCCATCTTTGCCTGCGTGGAAAGCTGCATGGGATTCACGGTTGAGAGCATCTACAACAAGGATGATCTGGACGGCTATGCCAGCTACGCTTCCCGTGACTGCCCGATGTGCAAGGCGGGCGTGAAGCTGGATGCGCTGGTCAACAGCCACGGCATTTCCAGTTTCTGAGCGGCCGGTGACCGCTGCAGGAAAAGATCCCGCGAATGCTTTGAAATAGCCGAGACTTGGCAAAAACAGAATGCCATTGAACCGCCAGTTCCGTTTTGAACAGAACTGGCGGTTTTCCGTTATTGCCGCATTGATTCTCTGAAGCGGGATTTTATTCAGATTTCTGCAAACATCTTCCGGGTATAGCGCCTGTATGCAAAAAAGGACAGTGTCACCGTCAGGATATCCGCGATCAGCTGGGACCAGACCAGACCGTACATGCCCAGAAGAAGATTGAGCATAAAGAGCATCGGAATATTGAATGCCAGCCAGCGCATCACGCCCAGAAACAGCGATACGCGGCCCTTGCCAAGGCCCTGAAATACATAGACTGTGAAGAAGCTGGAGAACATCAGCGGCGTGGCCAGACAGCGGATGCGCAGGAAATCGCTGCCCAGGCGAATGGTTTCAGCGTCCCGGATAAACAGACTCATGATGCCGGAGGCCAGCAGTTCATACATGGCGATGCTCAGCGCGCCGACGATCAGGCCGGATATCAGCGAGAAACGGATCGTCTCCTGCATCCGTTTCCGGTTGCCGCTGGCATAGTTGTAGGCGACGATGGGCATCATGCCCTGACACAGACCGATTCCCACATTCAGCGGCAGGCGCTCCGCCTTGAGCACAATGCCGATGGAAGCCAGCGCGATATCGCCATAGCCGGCCATAAGCTTGTCCAGCACGATGTAATCGATATCAAACAACAGCGTGGCGACGGCAGAGGGAATGCCCACGGAGAAGACCGAGCGGATGCTGTTTTTTTCCGGCATGGAAAGACCGAAGCGGATGACGGAGCTTTTTTTGTTCTTCAGGATTACACACAGGAAATATCCGCAGGCGATGCAGTTGGATAAGAGCGTGGCGATGCCCACACCCAGCACTTCGCATCCGGCGGGAAGCAGCACAAACATGAACAGCGGATCAAGCAGGATATTGATGCAGCCGCCCATAGCGATGCCAAAGCCCGCGCGTTTGGATTCGCCTGTGCTGCGCAGCAGATTGGCCATTACATTGGAGGTCACCGTGGGTACGCTGCCCAGCACAATCACGCAAAGCGCGTACTGACGCGCATAATGAAGCGTGTTTTCGCTTGCACCCAGCAGATGAAGAAGAGGATTCATCATCACAAGCATCAGCAGAGAGAAGAACAGTGCGCCGCCTATGCCCAGCAGCAGGCTGAAGGCGGAGGCCTTTTTCGCTTCATTCTCGCGTTTTTCGCCCAGCAGCCGGGAGATCAGCGCGCCGCCGCCCACGCCCGCAAGGCCGGAGAGAGACGCACTGATGTTGAATACCGGCAGGATCAAAGACGCACCCGCGACCATGTAGGGATTATTCACCTGACCGAGATAGAACGTATCGGCCATGTTGTAGATCAGGATGATGATCTGGCTGAAGATCGCCGGAAGGGCCATCTGCGCCACGGACTGCGGGACTGGCATGGTCTCAAAGAGATGCTTTCGGGAATTTTTCTGCACGGGACTGCGCCTCCTGGTAGCTGCTTAAAGCCGCGCGAAGAGAAGAAGGGAGTCTGAGGGTTTGGCATTGCCGGACTGGGGCAGAAGTGAATGACAGTTCAGTGAACTGTCAGAGCTGCCATGACCGACGAGCGTCGAGCGAGGAGAAAGAAATCCATCAGGCAGGTTTGGGCGGCAGTCCAACGTTCCCTGTATCTGAAAATCATTCGCCCACAATTCTGCGGTAGTTTTCCGGATCGGTCGCGCCTTCGGTGGAAAAGAGCAGAACGACGCTCTGTTCATTCAGCCCCAGCGCGTCTTTGAGTTCCGCGCAGGAGGGATCGGTCATGATTGCATGCACGAGCCCCGTGCCGACCGCGCCGGATTCGCCGGAAACCATCGGCGCATCGCCTTCGCCGCCGGCGAGCATGCGCATGCCGTCGGCGCTCACGCTGTCAGGGCAGGAGACAAAGCAGTCCGCATGATTTCTGAGAAGATCAAAGCTGATGGGATTGGGCTCGCCGCAGGCAAGGCCTGCCATCATCGTATTCAGATCGCCGGTGACGATGCGCATGCTGCCGTCGCCCGCGAGCGCGCTGCGGTAGTGGCAGTCGGCGGCGTCGGCCTCCATGACGATGATCTTCGGACAGTTTTCACCGTAGAGATTGGCGTAGTAGCCCGCAATCGCGCCGGCAAGGCTGCCCACGCCCGCCTGAACAAAGACGTGCGTCGGACGGTCGTGACCGGCTTTGATGAGCTGCTCTGCCGCTTCGGCGGCCATGGTGGCGTATCCCTGCATGATTTTTGCGGGGATGTGCTCGTAGCCAGCCCACGCCGTGTCCTGCACGACGACGCCGTTTTCGGTTTGTGCGGCGAGCGCGCAGGCGCGGCGCACGCATTCGTCGTAATTCGCATCCTCGATGGAGACCTGCGCGCCTTCCTTGGCGATGTTGTCAAAGCGGGCTTTCACGGTGCCCTTGGGCATGAGCACGACGGCCTTCTGCCCCAGCACGCGTGCGCTCCATGCCACGCCGCGGCCGTGGTTGCCGTCTGTGGCGGTGAAGAATGCCGCCTGACCGAATTCTTCCTTCAGGCGTTCGCTTGTCAGATATGCGTAGTCCGTTTCTGCGATATCCCGGCTGAGGGCTTCGGCGATTGCGCTGGCCATGGCATAGGAGCCGCCGAGTACCTTGAATGCATTCAGCCCGAAGCGATAGCTCTCGTCCTTGATAAACAGGCCGCCAAGGCACAGTTTTCTGGCCATGGCGCTGCGATTGGAGAGCGGCGTTTCACTGTACTGGGGAAAGCTGCGGTGAAAGGCGCGTACCTTCCCAGCTTCTTCAATGCTCATTACATGCAGCCACGGATCGTCCGTTTTCGGCATGCGGTTCATGATCCAGCGGATATGCGTCTGATTCGGTTTTGTATTCATAGAGGGGACCTCCGTTTTGCATCTTGATGGCGGCCGTATCATATCACAGATCAGACCGAGCGGGATAGAATGGAGATACACGGCAAAGAGAGAAAAAGCCTCTGCGCTTTGCAGAGGCGGTCTGACCGGAAGAGGAGCGTTTTTTCAGCGGATTGTCCGTTTTACCGACATCTGAGCTTCCGTTTCCACATCGAGGTACATGCCTGTTCCGCCGTATTCGAAGATTTTTGCTCCACCGTTTTCCGCGGGCATGATAAAGCGCAGACCCGGCATCAGCCGTCCGTCCGGCGTTTCAAGCAGCGTGCATTCGCAAACGCCGTGCATCTGCCACGCGAATGTGCGGGGCAGAGCCTGTTTCTTTTCGATACGGTCCGTGTGATTCTTCAGTACGTCTTCATAGGCGGATTCATCCATACGGATGCTCAGAAAGCGTTTTTCGCTCACAACGCTGAAGCATGCTTCGCTGTTGCATACCGGCTCTTTTGCGAGCAGGCCGTCCCTGTCCACGGAATACACGGTGAGCATCTTTGCCTTAAGACGCGAATACCTGTATTCGCCGTTTCTGCCGTCCAGAATGCCTTCGCGATCCAGCGGATCATGAACGACGGTCATGGTTTTTCCATCCCAGAACGGGCTTTGCATGTCGTTGGGAATATCTTCGGCGATGATGTTCAGGCAATCAAAGGCGTTCATTGCGGTATCTCCCTCCTGCATCTGCTGTGCGCACGCGCAGCAGCAGACGCCTGCGGCAAGCGCGATCATGACGGTAATCAGAAATCTTTTCTTCCACATATCCATATCAACCCTTTATTCTGCGGCCCGCGCCGCGTCCATCAGATTTTTTTGCGGACAATTTCTTTGAATTCTTCATATGCATTGGGGAAGATTTCTTTGATATATTCGACCTTTGTTCCGTCGGTTCTCATGCTCGATTCGAAGAAATGGGCAAAGGCTTCGTTGTTGACCTTGTCGGGGATGCCGTGCTGCTGCTTGCCCGTCCAGTAGCTGTCGTCGTGTCCGTATGCGCCGCTGCACTGATTTGCGGTGAGGCCGCCGCAGATATCGGAAAGGCCGTTCTTCAGATCCGCATCCTCCCAGAGCCAGTCGCTGATGTGATCGTAGGCCTCCTGACGGGTACAGTTGTTTTCCGTCATGACCTTGTTGACATAGTTGTCAAAGTCGGACTTGAGCGCCTTGGAGAAATCCTTCGAGGACG
Organism: Clostridia bacterium; assembly: GCA_017545905.1. Lineage (GTDB taxonomy): Bacteria > Bacillota > Clostridia > Christensenellales > Aristaeellaceae > Ventricola. Next base: position 17,826 of record JAFWXL010000101.1, read on the forward strand.
AGGAATCGCCGAACCATGCCGTATAGTCGTCCACCATATGGCCGACCTCGTGGAAATAGGTGTAGCATTCGCCGCGCGAATTGGAGGCGTCTTCCTTCCAGTCCAGATAGACCTCGTTGTCCCAGGAATCGTAGTATGCACCCGGCGTCTGATCGCTTGCGATGTTGATTTTCTTGACGTATTTTTCGTACAGCTTTGCAACCTCTTTGTCGTAGGCGTTTTCTGCGCGTTCCTTGCAGCGCTGATCATATTCGGCTCTGGTCGAGGCGGGATCGCGCGCGCTCTGGGCGGCGGCGCCGCTGTCGGCAGCATGCGCGCCGTGAGCGGACGTTTCTCCCTGCTGAATATTCTGGAACAGATTGATCAGGCGGTTTTCGTTTTCGGTGAAGAGATCGCTGGCGCGAAGCACCGATGCCGAAAGGGAACCCGTTTCAAGGCTGTATTCATGGATGACCCTGCCGATCTGCCGGACAAGCTCGGATACGGTTTCTCCGCCGACGCGCCTGCGGCTGGCCAGAGAGATTCTCAGGCCGATCTCAAGCTCGCCGCCCGCTTCGCGGGGAATATGGATGCCTGCGAGCTGACTGGACAGCTGGGAAAGGGAATCCCGGATATGCAGCAAATCCCGGGAATACTGCTCGAGTTCTTCTGTCGAGATCCGAATTCGTTGATTCATAAGCCCTCTCAAAATACATTTGGGTATTCATCCTGATGTAAAGCACGTCTATGTTGATATAAATATATCATGCGCGGCGTTTCATGTCAATTATCGTCCGGAGAGAAGGGCACAGAGGACTGCCGCCGCTGTGCCGACCGGCGGACAGCAATGCATATTCTGATAAATCTGATCTGCGATTGAAAACGGATGATACAGCTGATATAATCAGAATACATGAAAAGGAGGCGACGATATGGATAACTTTACGTTCTATGCGCCGACGTATTTCTCTTTCGGAAAAGATACGGAAATGGATACCGGCAAATATGTGAAGCGCTTTGGCGGCAGCAAGGTGCTTGTGCACTTTGGCGGCGGCAGCGTTGTTCGCTCCGGTCTGCTTGACCGCGTGAAGCAGTCGCTTGAAGCCGAGGGTCTGGCATATGTGGAGCTGGGCGGCGTCAAGCCCAATCCGCGCAGCGGTCTGGTGTATGAAGGCATTGACCTGTGCCGCAAAGAGGGCGTGGATTTTGTTCTCGCCGTGGGCGGCGGCAGCACCATCGACTCGGCCAAGGCCATCGCCGCCGGCGCCGTGTACGACGGCGATTTCTGGGATTTCTATCAGGGAAAGCCCGTCACGCAGGCGCTGCCCATCGGCACCGTGCTGACCATCGCCGCTGCAGGCAGCGAGGGCTCTCCGGATTCCGTGATCACCTATGAGGACGGCATGTTCAAGCGCGGCGCGACCGGCGAAGGCCTGCGCCCGAAGTTTACGATCCTCAATCCCGCGCTCACCCAGACGCTGCCGCCGTATCAGACGGCCTGCGGCGTGACGGACATCATGGCGCATCTGTACGAGCGCTATCTGACCAATACCGCCGATGTGGAATGCACCGACCGCGTCATCGAGGCGCTGATGCTCACGATGATCAATGAAGCGCCGAAGGTGATGGCCAATCCGGACGACTATCAGGCGCGGGCCAATATCATGTGGGCGGGCATGATGGCGCATAACAACTGCTGCGGCGTGGGCCGTTCTCAGGACTGGGCCAGCCACGATATCGAGCACGAGCTCTCCGCTGTCTATGACTGCGCGCACGGCGCGGGTCTGGCTGTGGTGATGCCTGCGGTATTCACGTATAATATGCAGCATAACGTCATGCGCTTTGCGCAGGCAGCTGTGCGCGTGTGGGGCTGCCAGATGGATTTTGAGCATCCCGAACGCACGGCAAAGGCCGGCATTGAGGCGCTGCGCAGCTTCCTCATCTCCATCGGCATGCCCAAAAACTTTGCACAGCTGGGCGCGAAGGAAGAGGACATTGAGCGCATGGCGCACAGCGCCTGCCACGGCGATGCGCGCACCGGCAGCATCGGCGGCTTTGTCAGCCTGAACCAGCAGGACGTGGAAAACATCTACCGGCTGATGCTCTGATCCGGCGCGCCGGAATGACGCCGTAGTTAATAAGATCAGAATCATAAACCCGGAAATAAAGAAACACCGCTGCATATTGCGCAGCGGTGTTTCAGTTGAATCAGATGACAGGTTCTGACGTTATCCCAGCCGATGTGCATCAGGCTGCTTTTCTCTTTCGGATGATCAGCATGCCGATTGCGCTCATCGCGGCAAGCGCAGCCCAGAAAGCGAGGTTCGTGCCGTCTCCTGTTTGAGGCAGCTGCTGTTCACCGGGAACCTGCTCCGGCTCTTCGTCAGGAATCTTGTCAGGCTCCTGATCGGGCTTGTCTTCGGGAATGCTGATGCGCAGGCCGTGGCGGAGGCTGCTGCTCCAGAAGGGATTCATGGCCTCGATATCGTAGAAGTAATTCTTTCCCGGCTCGGCGCTGCCGTCGGTGAAAGATACGGTTCCATTCATTATGCTGAAGTTACTGATGTCTGACAGGCTGTCGAATCTGTCGGACGTGTCGGGTTCCAGACCCTGCACGGTTCGGGAAACGCGGTAAATGGTCGCGCCGATGATCTCTGGAAACTTCAGCCTGACATTGCCGTTACCATAAGAGATGGAAGCGCTGGAAAGATACGGAGCGTCGGGAAAACCGATATGCTGCTGGATGATGACGCTGCCGCTGAGTTTGAATTTTTCATAGATCGCAGTGGTGGGCTCGACGTGGATGAAGATGCACTCCAGATTTTCCGCGGAGCTGAAATCAAGCGATTTGTTTTTAAATCCGAGCAGGCTGTCTGCTTCCAGCAGGATGTATTTCAGGCTGTGATAGCCATCAAATACGTCTGCGTCAATGCCGCGGACGTCGATGCCGTCCACTGTGGCGGGGATTTTCAGCGCTTCGGTCGCATCATCCATAGACACGCCGGTGATATATCCATCATCCATGTCTATGGTAAACACCGGCTCCGCCATCGCCGCGCCGCAGACCAGCGCGAACGCGCACAGCGCCAGACAAAGAATTCTGCCGAACAGTTTTTTCATGTAATCACATCCATTGTATGGTTGATTTGCGGCTTCATGATAAATCATGTAACGGGCAATGTCAAAGCAGTGTGCAGGAATCCGGACGGGCAGCCCCGTTCCTGCTGACTTGCGCGCATAACAGCATCGCCCTGCCGAAGCAGATTAACGCAGCTTTTTTCTGCGCGCCGTCAGGGCAGCCGCGCCCGCTGCGGATGCCGCGAAACATGCCAGCCACATCATGATGCTGGTCGTGTCGCCGGTTCTGGGAAGGTCAATTTCGGGGATTTCGGGTTCGGGAAGGCTGGTATCAGGGGAGCCGGCATCGGGGACGGGCGGGCGATCCGTCAGGGTGAAGGACAGCTCTGAGGCTGCGCTCACATAGTCGCTATGCTTGCTGTCATTGCGCTGCTCGGAAAAAACCTGCAGTGTGTAGGAACCGTTTTCAAGGCCTTCCGGCAGGGTGATTTCCAGAGAGCCGCTGTATTTGTTTGGCTTGTCCAGCGCGCCATAGAAAAGGATATTGCCTTCGCTGTCCAGAAGGAAGGCGCTGATATATTCGTTATTTGAGATGGTCGAGCTGGAATAATCGATAACGAGCTTCCGGTCGTCGGAATAGACCTGTGCAGCGGCTGAGGCGGAGAATTCGCGGGTGTTGTCCATCAGCGTCAGTTTCCATGTGGAAGCATTCTGCCCTTTCTCAATGGGGAAAAGGCCGATGCTGCTTTCCTTTCCGCCCTCCGCAGGCGAGATGAAGACGGCGCCTGCCGGGTTGATATTCATGCAGGGGCGGAAATACCATGAATTTTGTTTTGTATAACTGGCAGAACCATATTCATTGATGAGCATCTGTCCTTGCCAGCTTACAGTATTCGACCGGAGGTACCATTCGAAGTCCAGAGGGGCGTAGCTGGTGTTTTGAAGGTATTTCGTGAATTCAGTCAGGGACATCAGAAATATCTTTTCTTTGTCTACCTCATGGTCCGTGACGATCTTAAATTTAGAATCGTACAGATACTCATTAATACGTGCTGCCGACGTGGAAAGAACGATACCCTGTTCCGGATTGTTAAAGGAATTAAACAGAGCATCGCACTTTGCCGGAAGGCCGCTGCTGGGGTAGTATTTCACACTGGATGAATGGACTTGATCAAGCACATACCTCGTGATGAGGAACATACCATCCTCATTCATGCTGCTTTTTTCCGCATCCATAATCAGCCATTCGATGGGGGTGCGATTATATTCTCCCAGATAGATGCTGTCCCATTTTTCGATATCTTCCGCATCAAACCGGATATCAGCAGCGAGGGCAGACGATGCGCTCAGCAGCATGATCATCAGTATAAGCACAATTCGCTTCATATTCATTTACCGTTCTCCCGTTCATATTGGTGCATACATTTTACGCTTTCGCTTCATACATTGTCAAGCTGCCGTATGATGATGTATCCGGCAGACAGCCCTCAAAACCTGACGGCACAGAAAAAGAGAAACAGAATCTTGATCTGCTCTCGGACGCGGCAGAAGCCAGATCGACGATCATATGCACGGAAGTTTCGCGACTAAGCTGTTCAGCACAGCAGCTTTGCGAGATTATTGAGATCATCAAGAAGAAGCATATGCGGCTTGTGATCGTGGGAAGCATCACGATTGATTGCCGGAATGGCGAGATAGATCCCATGTCGGCGGCGTTCATGAAGATGGCAGGCGTCTTCTCTGAGCTTGAGCTTCAGATGATTCGGGCAAGGGTAAAAACTGGTTTATCCAATGCGAAAGCAAAAGGAAAGAAGGTCGGCAGGCCGCAGACAACGAAGGATGACATTCCTGCTGTGTTTTACAAGCATTATCCTGCTTTTGCTTCTGGAAATATGAATGTGAGCGAGTTGGCGAGGATTTGTGATTTGAGCAGACCAACGGTTTATAAGTATTTGAAGTTGATAAGTCCAAAGATATAGAGAATGTGTTCTTTACATATATGTAGGTTAAATATATAATGAAATCAAACAAAAGAAAGAAGGGATTTAATGAAAAAGAGATTTTGTGGTTTGTTGATTTTTCTCTTGATACTCTTCATTGCTATTCCTGCTTTGGCTTCTTTTGATGTATCGATTTTTGAGAATTCACAAAATCAATATGCGGGGTTGTTTGAAGTTACACCTGAAGAAGATACTGTGTTTATCTCCGCAGAAATGACAAATCCCGAACGTTCTTTTGACCATAAGAATAATACTAAATACTATTATAGTTTAATTTATCCTGATTTGATTGTTGATTATTATAAAAAACCTTATGAATATGCTATTCCGCGTATTTGGATTTATTATCGTTCTGAAAAAGAGGCTCTAAACGTATCGGGTGTTGAGATTAAAATTAAAGATAAAGAGTATTCTTTTGAAATAGACGATTTTGATATAAGCATCTTGGGAGAAAAGACTTTTAGTGAGAGAATTGTTTTATGTATAGGTTCAAAAGGCTCTGACCTGATTTTTGATTGGTATGATGCCGCGCTTGCTGGTCAAAGTATATGGGTTACATTGATAGGAAAATCAGAAGAGGTTAGTTTTGCTGTTCCGCAAATCGTAACTGAAGCAACAGCAGCGATGTTTTCTGCGTATGTAGAAGCAGGAGGCTTGGAGACTCTTGGTAAGGGGTTTGAGACACCGGTTACAATAAAAACTTCAAATACAGTTAAAGAAAGATATTTTGATAAAGACACTTCTACTTCATTTATTATTCCTGACGGATGGGTTCTTAATCCAACCAAGGACAGTTGGGAAACCATGAAAGCAACTTTTAAATGGGAGTCCCATGACAAGAAACAAAGCGCACAAATTCAATATGGGTCAAATGACTTATGGGGAGAAGTAATAAAAGCGTATGGCCCGCGCGCCATGTTAGGGTATTCAAGATCAATGTTTGACAATTCCGTATTTACCAAAGCGGATATTGCCGAGGAGTATAACACTTCGATTAATAATGTTCAATCTGTTAAGTATGGAGACTATGAGTATTATAAAATAACGGTTGAAAGAACAGAGAAGCGTAGTGGAATGAGTTTTACTTTCAAAATGACAGATTTAATCTGTGTCGATAATGGCTACTATTATCGCTTCGCTTTCGTGGGAGAGCCGGAAAAATTCAGTGATTTTGAATTGTTACTTGAAAGTATACAGCATAGTAATTGAGATTATAAACAAAGGGTGAAGAATCAATGAAGTTTCTTGCGAAATTAGTTGTAAGAATATTTATAGTGATAATATGTTCTATACTCTTTTCTATACTTCATTTCTTCCTGTTACACACTATTGGTTTTACTTCTCCTATCCTTGAGAGCATCGGAGCATTTGCGTTATATAAATATCTTGGTAAAAAATGGGATGAAAAGCATTCTTCGGATAAAATGGAAACTCATAAGGATACTGTAACTTCGGAATCACAGGATGGAATGAATCTTTTAGATTCTACCAAAGAACAAATTCAGCAGGGGATTCTGCCTATTCAGCCTCACGAGGAAACAGAACCCATCCTTATTGATGTTTCTACAGAAGCACATTTTGATGATACTCCAAGTGTAATAAGTTCTTCGGACACTATCAATCCTTTTGATACTTTGAAAAAACTGAATGAATTACACAATGAAGGAATCTTGACTGACGAAGAATACACAGAGAAGAAAAAAGAAATACTCAGTCGCATTTAAAAGAGAATAACGGCTCAAGAGCATTTGATACGTTCTTGAGCCGTTATTATTCTTCCTTTCCCGACAGAGGTTTAGCACAGAATTCTTTCTTTAATATCCCCGCAAAACCTTTGGCGAAATAAAAAAACGCCAATATCAGCGTTCTTTCAATCAGGTTTTATCAGGATTTCATCCAACAGACAGAGAGTTTTCCGGCATATCATCGCCGATGGCATTCAGGGTGATTTCAGGACACCAATAGTAGCAATAACACAAAAAAGAAACACCCCTGTATTCTCTACAGAGGTGTTTCAGCTGGAGCTGATGACCGGATTTGAACCGGTGAATTTTTCCTTGAAAAGGTGCGGAATATTCAAAAATACATAGAAAAACACCCCTGCGAGTTATCTCACAGAGGTGCTTTAGCTGGAGCTGATGACCGGATTTGAACCGGTGACCTCATCCTTACCAATGCAATACCATATACCACGGTCATGCATATAGTTCGATCTATTGCATAAGAATTCCTCTATTACAAACAAGCTTCTGCATCAAGTGCATAGAGTGATATCCACTTCGCCATAGTGGTCGGTTATCCTGATTAGCAGTCGATTAGCAATACCACCATGGACAAG